>JACETS010000078.1 GCA_013911195.1 Verrucomicrobiales bacterium
ATTGATACCTCTCGTGGGGGAAGTTTAGCGGTCACTATTAAACAACTCTGGCCACCTGAACATTATATTGGTCGCGTTCGCATCTCAGTAACTGATGCAGCTGATGGATCGGTGCGGCATCTTTCCAAGGAAGTTAAGTCAGGTCTGTTAAAGCCTATAACTGAAAGGTTAAAAGAAGAAAGGATAGCGATCGCTTCCGCAGCGCTTGAGGATTATGCCAATAATATTTTGACCGGCTTGCCTAAAAAGGAGGTCGTTTACGGAGTTTCAAATCTATGGTCCCACAATAAGAAACTGGAAACAGCTCAGCTTGAGCCAAAGCCTGTTCATTTGTTAAAGAGGGGTGATATTGATAAGCCTGTTCGTGAAGTTGTACCTGGCGCTATATCCATTATGAGTCATTTGCCTGGACGATTTGATTTATCGAATCCTAAGAATGAATCAAGTAGGCGGGCTGCATTAGCTGATTGGATTGCACATAAAGAAAATACTCTAACCTGGCGAAGTATTGTAAATAGGGTTTGGTATTACCATTTCGGGAGAGGTCTTTGTGATACTCTAAATGATTTTGGGCGCATGGGAAATAAGCCCACGCATCCTGAGCTTCTTGACTGGCTAGCTATTTGGTTTCGTGATGAAGCAAAAGGGTCTCTTAAAAAGCTACATCATCTCATCTTAACTAGTGAGACATGGCAACAAAAAAGCATGAGCGATGTGAGTGCGATTGATACTGATAACCGCTATTTTTGGCGGTTCAACAGACGACGACTAGATGCTGAATCTTTCCGTGATAGCGCCCTAGCAATTTCCGGTAGAATCGATCTCAAAATGGGAGGCCCCGGGATTGAACAGTTTCTGAAAACTAAAGGTCCTCAAGATACTCCTTCACTTGATTATACAAAGTTTAACTGGAATAAAGATGATGCCAGGAGGAGGAGTATTTATCGGGTCGTATGGCGTGGAATACCGGATCCATTTATGGAAGCTCTTGATTTCCCTGACATGGGTTTACTGGCTCCAAAAAGAACCTTTTCAGTTTCCTCTCTGCAGTCATTGGCTCTCTATAATAACCCCTTCGTGTTGCATGCTTCAGAGTGGATATCGGAACGAGTTGTAGAAGAGAGTAAAAAAGATAATCATGTCTCAAGATTGGTTGAGCTTTGCTGGCAGCGTGCTCCTACAGAATCTGAAAGGCTGAGCTTTGAAGAGTATTCAAAAAAGCATGGCCTTAATGCTCTGTGTCGTGTTCTTTTAAATAGTAACGAATTTTTATTTGTCGACTAAAGTCATGGATCAGCTTAGCAGAAGAGATTTTTTATGGAAGTCCGGAGGAGGTCTTGGGGGAGTAGCTATGTATCAAATGTTGAGCCGAGATGCCGAATCATCTGGGCTTCAAGGGATCCATCATAGACCAAAAGTGAAGAGAGTTATTCAATTATTTATGACTGGAGGAGCTAGCCCAATGGACACTTTTGATTACAAGCCAGAGCTTGAAAGAGTTCATGGAAAAAAGCTTGGGCCAAAGGAAAAGCCTGAGGGATTCACAGCAGTTCCGGGCGCCTTATTAAAGAGCCCCTTTGAATTCAAGCAGCACGGTGAAAGCGGTCGTTGGGTCAGTAGTGTGTTTCCTCATCAAGCTAAATGGGTAGATGAGATGGCATTTCTTATGGCAATGACTTCCAAGACTAATGTACATGGTCCCGGAACTTATATGATGAATTCAGGTTTTCTTCTTCCTGGATTTCCGTGCATGGGAGCTTGGATATCATATGGACTCGGAAGTCTTACTGATAATTTGCCGACATTTGTCGTACTTCCGGACCCTAAGGGTTTGCCTTATAATCAGCAAGGCCCATTTTCTTCAGGATTTCTGCCAGCCATTCACCAGGGCACGGTTATAAATGCCAGTTCATCAAGTCCAGTTCCTGATCTTTTTTCTGGAAGTGAGTATAAGTTTGCGACTCAAGATTCAGACAAAGATGGTCTAGATCTCCTAGGAAAAATTAACAAAAATCATGCGGCGCTAAGATCTGATGATTCTCGTCTCGAATCTAGAATTCGTTCTTATGAGCTTGCTGCAAAAATGCAACTCTCAGCGCCTGAAGCATTTGATCTCTCTAAGGAAAGTAAAGTGACTCGCGAAGGTTACGGTTTGGATAACAACGTCACCGAAGACTTTGGTAGAAGGTGTTTACTCGCACGTAGACTCATCGAGAGGGGAACGCGATTTGTTCAACTATGGAGCGGTCCTCAGGGCAATAAAGGAAATTGGGATAACCATGGAAGTATTTCAAAGGAACTTCCACCGATGGCAGCGAGCGTTGATAAACCAATTAGTGCACTCCTTGGTGACATGAAAGCTCGCGGTCTACTTGATGATACTCTCATTATATGGACGACTGAGTTTGGTCGGACCCCCTTTGCTCAGGGAGGAGACGGTAGAGATCATAATGGAGGAACTTTCGTGACATGGATGGCTGGTGCTGGTATAAAGCCAGGAGTTTCACATGGGCAAAGTGATGAATGGGGATACAAAGCCATGGAAGGGAAAACTTACTGTTATGATTTTCATGCGACCGTCCTTCATCTGTTGGGAATTGATCATGAGAGACTAACTTTTAGACAGAATGGTATTGATCGTCGGCTTACGGATGTTCATGGGCACGTAATTAGAGAAATATTGTCATGAAGCGATTAACTTTTTGTTTCGATTTTTAATCTCTGATCAATTTGAACTTGTTTAAGGGTTTCAGTAGATCCATCTGGCCAGAAAATATTTAGGTCAACAGGATGTTTGTTTGAGCCCAAGCCAAAGTGAAGGACAAGATCGTTTTGGTTTCCTTGACCGGTTCCTGATTCGACCTGACGACTCAGAATTTTTCCATCTTTTAGAGTTACCCTAACCTGCGCTCCTATAGCAAAACGGTTAATGGTTTTTTTATTGCTTAAGAGTTGAACCTTTAGCCAATGATTGTTGTTCTCATTATTATTTACAAAAAAACGGCCTGCTGACATGAGGTCAAGATCTCCGTCATTGTCAAAATCAGCCCACGCCGCTTGGTATGTAGTGCCTAACCCTTCGAGCTTGGCTTCCGTGTTAGCGTTTATAAATTTGAAATCTCCCTGATTACGAAAGAGGACTGGATTATTCTTTCGACCAAAGGAAGCAACTCCATAAACGGTAGTGAAAAAGAGATCCAGGTTACCATCATTATCATAATCCGCCGCCGCAGGGCTTGAATAAGATTCCTGATAGAAGACACCGCCCTGTCCCTTGTTCTCAAATTTGAATTGGTTTTCTTTACCGCTGTTGCGTAGCCAAACTGACTCAGGCTGATTGCCTCGCCCGTCTTTGTGAGCAAAATTTCCTGCAAAAATATCAAAGTTTCCGTCATTATCAAAATCGCCCCATGCCGCTCCGATTGAATGGCCGCCACCAAATCCCGGACCATTTGCCAAAGCGCCATAGGCTCCAGTAATATCTGTGAATTTTCCTTTGCCATCATTTTGCCAGAGAATATTTGGTTGAAGCCTGTAATTTGAAACATAGACATCAAGATCACCGTCCTGATCAAAATCGCAGGCGCTTACTCCGCGAGCTCGGTAACGAATTTCCTTCCACCCAAGTTTAAAAGATTTTCCTGCTTCATTTATTAATACGAAATCAGCATAAGTATCAGACGGCCATGTTTCGTACCCCCCGGCATAAATATCAACAAAACCATCACCGTTAAAGTCACCCCAGCAGGCTCCCAAGGAACTGCCTTTTGGTAATTCGGGTAGTTCGATAATTTTAAACTCTTTGCCATCGATATTGCGGTAAATTTTTCGACTCCCCCAAGAGTAGAGATCTAGGAATCCGTCGTTATCAAAGTCTGCTGCTACGCATGGTCCTGTCTTTGTAACAAATACAAACTTTTTACCTTCGACATTTCGGTAAAGATTCCCACCGACGCAGATATCAGTCCATCCATCATTATTAAAGTCAAACCAGCAGGCGTCATTACCTCCAGATAAACCGAAATCTTTACTGCCATTGGTAAACGAGGTGGCATACGAAAAAGCAGGGAAGCATATAAGCAAAAGGAATCTATTAATCATGATGTTAGTGAGTTGTTATTATTATCTTATCGATATTAAGCAAATGCTTAAAGCTCTATGTTTTTGAATGATTATCAGCTTATGAGTTCGCTTCTATTCTCTTAATGAGTTTGCTAATGATGATGCATTTCTACTAGGATTCATTACATGAAAGTATTTTTTACTATATTTATTTTTTCTCTGTTTCCGCATTTCTTTATCGCGATTTCTAATGAAAATAGTCAAAAGAGAGATGAATCATCTACGCCTAAAGTAGATTCAATAAACCAACTTCATTGGTTGGTAGGCAATTGGGAAGGGCCCATCGGCGAGGGGGTTCTGGGGGAGTCTTGGTTGCCTCCTAGAGGAAATACAATTGCAGCCGTAGTCCGGTTAACAAATAAAATGGGAACTGAATTTGTTGAGTTAATAAAGATAGAAAAGGTTGATGAATCATTAGAGCTTAGGCTCAATCTTTTCGATTTGGAGCTCAGACCTCTGGAGGAAAAGCCGCAAGTACTTAGGTTAGCAAATATTAGTGAAAAGAGCGTGGTCTTTACAGGTGTTAGTGAAGGTGCTCATCGTCGTCTCAGTTATAAAATTAACAGTGAAGATATTTTTGAAATTCGTATTATCACGAAAGACGGTAAAAAAATCGAAATAGATTTAAAGAGAGTGTAGATTCTTTATTAGAATAGATATGTATTTGAAATCTCAATTGGTGATTATGGGTAAAGTTATCGCTTTATCTATTTTGCTTGCCTCCTGTCAGGAGAAGGTAGGGGAAAACAATGAGAAGAAAATAAACACTAATCTAGAGAATTCGTATTCGACTAGAGGATATGTTCAGGAATTAATGCCTGATGACAATTCGGCATTCATACATCATGAGGAGATATCCGGATTTATGGATGAAATGGTTATGTACCTCAAGTTGGATGATGCATCTGAATACTCAAAGCTCAAGGTAGGTTATCAATACACTTTTGATATGATTGTGGATAAAGAAGATGGGACTTATATTAGAAACATTGTCCCAACTGGAAGAGTTAAGGAAGTCTCGATTGCTGGTAACAAACCGAGTGATAAATGGTTCAGAAAGCCAATTTTTGAACTTGGTGATAGACTTCCCGAATTTTCCCTTAATGCTTCTGATGGTAAAGTTATCGATCAATCCAAATTAAAAGGGGGAGCATGGGCAATAACATTCATTTTTACTAGATGCCCCTTACCTGATTATTGTCCGATGATGTCGTTGAGGTTTTATGAGACGGTTAATTTACTTAAAGAGGCCGAGATTAAAGATTGGAATCTTGTTTCTCTTACAATTGATCCTGAATTTGATACCAATAAAGTTCTGAACCAGTACAAAAAAGTGAGAGGTTTTGAATATGATAACTGGTTTTTTTGCAGAGCGGGCCTTGATGAAGTGCGAAAGATTGGAGATCCACTGGGATTAAGTTTTAACACACAAGAGTTTCCGATCGAACATAATCTTCGAACAGCTGTTTTTAATTCTGAGGGGAAATTGGTTGAGGTCTTTAGCGGAAACAAATGGACCGCACAAGAACTCACAGAATCAATAATCAAAGCCACTACTGATAAGTAGAACCCATCAAGTTGATTGGGATGTTTTTCGAGAAAGACGAGTAATGAGTCCGTTGATTTTTTTTGAGTTTCGGCAATCCATTAATGGTCTTTCAATGAATATATATAGAATTATAGAAGCTAAAAGTGTGGCTATTACTCCAAGTATACCATTAATTGCATGGACCACATGAATTGATTCAAAATATTCACTTAAGAACGGTACCGTTGATGGATACATCCAAAACATGAGCATCCAATGAGTTAGGTATGCAGAATAAGAAATTTGTGCTACTGGATAAAACCATCTTAATGATAGAAATTTATTTATCCCCTTACCGATCGACGTTTTGTTATAAATCGAGTAAAGGATTATGAACATTGTCGCTAATGAAAACAAGTTTCTTGAAAATCCTATCGTTGCAGCCCAATAAACTTTCTCCCAATCGTTAAGCGTTAATTGGGAGAATTCCGCAAAACGACCAAAATATCTGAACTCCAGGTCGACGAATGCACCAAAGAAAATCACAACTGAAAAAATTAAAATGATAGAGGCCAATTTCTTTGCCATGAATGTTCTAATTTTATTTAAATGAAATTGAACAATATATGCACCGATAACTCCGACGAGGAGTCCTCCATATCGAGTTAATAAGTTATCGTAAAGATGTGTAAATGTGTAATTAAGATAATTTTTTCCATTAGGTCCTGTGCTAAGAGCGTTCCAATAGTTCTCAGGAAAAATATTGTGCTGATAAACAGTCACAAATCGGATTATGCATGACAGGATCAGGAGTGCTACAAGTATCGATACTCTTTTTCTAGTTTTTAATAGAATAAAGGAGAGAAAAAATGGTGCTATTATATAAAACTGTTCCTCGATTGCTAAAGACCAACACCACAAAAGATATTGTTCATCGGCATCTAGAAAATTATTAACGTAGAACAGATTTGCCCACATGTTTTTTGCGTTAGTACCCTCACCAATAAGAGTGTTATCTCCCAAAAGGGGGAGACCTTGATCTGGTAATTGATTGTACCAGTTTTGCATGAAATAGATTCCTGCAAGAAGGATAACTACATAAACTGGCATTAGCCTTAAGAAGCGCCTCACATAGAATTTTGCATAATTGATTTCATTGTTTTTCTGGAATTCTTTAATGAGGATTGTTCCTATTAGAAATCCACTTATTACAAAAAACATGTCGACTCCATAATCATGTCTTAGCCACGAAGGCTTTGGAATCTCAGTTAGGGCCACTTGGATCGTGTATACATGGCCAATTACCACTAGAATTATGGCTAGTGCACGTATTCCGTCGACTGCTGGATTATGTCCATCGGGCCTGATGAGTAGAGAGTTTAATGATTTTTTGATGAGAGACATGAATTTCAAAAATGAAATAAATAGCAAAAGTTATGCCTAACATTCTATTATTTATCAACAATCTCTTGGATTTGATGATAAATAAGAGAGGCTCAATTGCTCCAAAGGATTGTAATATTGATTTTAAAAATAGACTAGAGTTGAGTCCTTAATAGGCATCATCATAATTAAAGATGTCCCATTTCATTTTCCAAGAACCATCTTTTTGTTTCTGGCTAAGTATCATCCATTTGTAATTTTTAGTAGATTCTTCTCCTTCTTTTGATCGGATTTTATCCATTCCAGTACCACGTATTACAGCCCAGTTTCCAAAGTTAATTACCTCGGATACAGGCTCTTTCATTTCTAAGATTTCATAATCCCTGCTTTTGAAAAACTCTTTATAGCTTTCAAGTACAGCATCTCTTCCCGACAATACTGTGGTTTCTGGAATCATATAAATTGTATCTTTGCTGTACAGATTTGCGCAATCCTCCGCGTTTCCATCCACAAACGCTTTTACAAATGCATTAAGAACTTCTTCTTGTTCTTTAAACTTTGGTCCTTTTTTTAGAATAACTCCCTGACGCTGGGTTTGTTGTTTTCTGGGTTGCTTTGTAAAGGTATTGGTAGAGGAATTGTCAGGGTCCTTGCTTCTCGAAATCGTTTGGCTTCTCTTATTAGGAGCTTCTACTTTCCAAGTTATCATTACTTCGTAAGTTTTTCCTGAGACGGTTTCTGTATACTTCCATTTTTCTTTGGCTGCATTGATACCAATCAACTCAAAAGAGCCACTGTAGAGTTCTCCGCCATCGAATCCAGAGGAGCTACAGAATATTTTTTTCCTCTTTGGGTCCCATGTTTCCATTCCAGAACCTGTGCTGAGAATGGAACCATCTTTTGTTTTCATGACATGTGAATTTAAGACCTTGCTTCCGTCAGCACTCATTTGAGTTGTGAAGGTGTTTTTATACTCTATACCTTCCGGTATACCTTCCCATACGTTTGTTGTCTTTCCCTGATAAGACCAGACCCCGAAGGCTTTTTGTTTCCTCTTAATGGAAAGATATTCTTCCCAACTTTTAGGAATTTTGAGTTTACTTTCCTTATTCTTATGGTGATCAGCAAATATTTGAGTAAGACCAGTCAATGAGATAATCAGTAAAAGAAATAATATTTTTTTCATATTAAATCTCCTACCAGAACCATAATTTAATACAATATCAAAATGAAACTAGCTGAAATGAAAAGGGTTTAACTTTATTACTACCGAGTTTTTCTTAGTTTCATAGAGTGGGCAGAGAAACCTGCTCCAAAACTGGACAACCAAATTTCATCATCATTTCCATCATTTTTAAGATATTCATCCAAAGCGACCATGACTGAGGGGCTACTCAAGTTTCCATAATTTGCCAATACCTTTCTGGTTTCTACCATTTCAGTAATTTCGAGTTTTTTTTCCAAAGCATCAATCACATCTCTGCCTCCGCCATGAGTGATTATCTTTTTTGGATTTTCTGAATTTTCATAAAGTTTTTTTACGGCTTTTGCTGTCATCTCAGGAACTGACCTATGGAGTTGGTTCTTAAGTTTACCCCCTGAGTTAACAAATCTAATTTTTTCTCTCTCCTTCGGGTTTAGAAAAGATTCGTATCCATAGACTTCATAGTCTCCCTCACTGGAACTCCAAACCGCAGCGGCTGCGCCATCCCCAAATAAACAGGTGCTAATGAGAACGTCAGGTTCATCAGAGATGTAGAATGCCGCTGAACAAACTTCTACAGACAATGTAACGATACATGCAGAAGGCATTAATTTGGAATAGCCATGCGCGATTTGCGTTAATGGAATTGCTGCCCCACATCCATGACCAGTGACGTCTTGGGTGTGTATATTGTTTCTACACCCTAGCTTTTGTGCAACGTAACTTGAGATCCCTGGACATAAGTAACCAGTACAACTTGAAACTAAAAGAACATCAATATCTAGGGCATCGATATTTGCTTTAATGATAGCCTTCTCTATGGCATTAGCTCCAATTGATGGAGCTGATAGTTCATAATGTTTATTGAGTTCCTCTGCGCTTCTTCCCCATACCTCACTAATGTCATCAACTTGAAAGTGCCTTTTTTTAATACTGGAGTCAGATTCCAGAACTTTTTCCAGTATCAGCTTTGACCTGTCTTTAAGGTTTCTCCAGAAAGGAGCCTTTCGCATTTCTTCTAGGCACTCAATTTGAGTGAATGATTGACTTGGGAAATCGGTTGCAAGTGATACTAATTTCATATTTATCGGGTCCATTTATACAAGCTTGAAACTGGTAACAGATTCATTCTGCTCGTCCAATCAATTGCTGTTAGTCCAAATTTTGACATCAAAAGAGGATGCAGTGCCGATGCTACAATCATTCTTTTACTAAAAATATGATTAAGTTCTTTTGTTGCATGATTAATGGCTTGATCCCATTTCAATTTGCCACGGGAGTATCTTTCAAGTTTCTCGGCTGCAATATCTGCAGACTCGATTGCCATACTCATTCCATTACCAACGAAAGGGGGAATGAGCCTTGAAGAATCACCTACACTAAATTCATTGTCTTTTTTGAATGACCCAAATTTAAAACCTGAGATAGCGCAAAATGAACCCTCAACGTATTCTTTATTTACAAGATTGTGGGATAAATTAGTCAAGCCTACTGAGTTAAGATACTCGAATAGGAGATTTTTACCTCTACCTCTTACTTTTGGGTTCTTAAAAAAAAGACCAGTTATATTTATTTTTTCATCCTCGACGGGACTTAATCCAACATAACCCTGAATACCACTGTGCATTTCAAGATCCATGATATTTGTTCCTTTTAAGTGCATACTCAAACCAATCCATTTACCTCCATTATTGAGTGACTTGCCAACGGCCGAAACTAAACCCTCTTTGATTTGACCGGAGTCATATCTTTTATTGATTATCTTACCTCCTTTTGCGACGAATAATTCAGCCAGCATACGATCCAATGAATGACGAGAAATTCCCATCCCTTTGGAATTAAAATCCATTTCAAATATTTTTCTGTTTTTGATGAACCACTTTACCCTTGGCACCGAGCAACAATCACTGAGAGTCTCTAACAGGCCAAGGCGCTTCAGGATGTCCTTTGAAACACCTGATATAAATTCGCCACATACTCGATGTCTAGGATACTTGTTTTTTTCGTACAGGACGCAGGGAACGTTATAATTTCTAAGCCCAATCCCCAAGGCCAAACCAGCTAATCCACCGCCAATAATTGTTATTTCTTTCATGATAAATGACAGCGAATACCTCCACGTAGAGTTTCTTTAATCATGAGGCAATTTTTAGATGGAAAAAATTTCAATAGTTCTCTGTCTCTAAAACCTGCCCGAATGCTAACGATCATATCATGACGAGTGACTTTGCCTAGTAAAGGGAATGCCAAATAGCCCATTAGTAATGGAATTAACCTTCTACTCGGTTCGTTGATGATAATGTGGTTTGCTTTTGAAATTAATTTTCCAAGTTTGAATAATTGATCGTCAGTAAAGTGATGCAAAATTAGATTGCATATCACGGCGGTGGGATCTGAATTATTTTGAGGTAAATCACTAATTTCAAGAACGTCTTCTTGTATCCATTCGATTTCACTGGATATCGATTTTGGCTTTGGTTGGAGGTCTACTCCCTTTAGATTTAGGCCTTTGATATGTTTCAAAGATTCCAAGAAATGCCCGTCACCTGATCCTATTTCAATAATATTCAATTTTGTATCAGTTTGATTTGTCAATTGTTGGATCTCCTCCCTTATCCAACGCGTGTTTCCCATAAAAAGATTAATTCTTCTTAAATCTTGTCTGCTTCGTCTTGCTTGAGGATCTTTTGCGTCTAATTC
>JACETS010000079.1 GCA_013911195.1 Verrucomicrobiales bacterium
CTAAAAATCAGCTTATTAAGAATTTTGAATTGGCTTCACGTTTGGCCCTGTTCTTTTGGAGTAGCATCCCCGATGATGTGTTACTTGATCTAGCAGCAGAGGGAAAATTGAGCGATCCGAAAGTTCTCAGTTCACAAATCGACCGGATGTTGAATGATCATAAGTCGAGCCGTTTCTGTGATAATTTTCCGGCCCAATGGTTACAGCTTGACCGTTTAATAACTTCAGTCCCTGACCCGAAAAAATTCCCATACTTTTATCTAGTTGATGGTTATCGCTCCAGCATGCATATGATGCCAGAACCGCTTCTTTTATTTGAAACCATTTTTATTGAAGATCGATCGATCATTGAGTTACTCGACCCAAAGTACACTTGGGAGAATGCTATGCTTAAAGCGAATTATGAAGGTCATGCAAAGGCGGGGCATGATGTTGTGACACAGCTCTTTAAGAGGGTCCCTCTGAGTGATCCTCGACGAGGGGGTGTCATTTCTAATGCAGCGGTCATGACGATGACGGCAACTCCTACGAGGACCCAACCAATTACCCGGGGGGCTTGGATCAATGCTGTAATATTTAACGATCCTCCAGAGCCACCTCCAGCTGATATTCCTCCACTCCCTGAGGATGATACTGAGGAGCTTGCCAAGCTCACTATTCGTGAGAGGTTAGCGGCTCACAGGGAGCGGAAAGATTGCGCTGGTTGCCATAACAAGATAGATCCCATGGGATTTGCCATGGAGAACTATGGTCCGACCGGAGTCTGGCGTGATAAATACGAAAATGGCCGAGACGTTGATGTGAGCGGTGTGCTGTTCAATCAACATGAGTTTAAGACATTTCTGGAGTTTAAGGAGATTATCGTTAAGGAAAAGGAGAGGTTTGTACGGGGATTTATTTCACACCTGCTTTCTTATGCTTTGAGCCGTGAACTTGGCCCCACAGATTCGCCCGCACTTGATGAAATGACGAATAGAGCGATGTCAGGAGAGGATAGCATGAGGGCAGTCCTTAAAAGTATTGCTATGAGCGATCCTTTCTTACAAATGGACAATTTTAATAGAAATGAAAAGATAGAAGATTCGAAAAGTAAGGTGCCTCAGAGCCCATAAAATCCAGACTGATCAGTTTAAAATTGTAAGAGTGACAATTAACACTAAAATAAAGTAAGCGTAGCACCAATATGAGAGATAATGATTATATTCGCCCCGTTTCGCGCCGCAAGTTTATAGCTTGTGCCGGAGGAGCTTCTTTGAGCCTTCCTTGGCTTGAGAGCTTTGCTAACAATAATAAAAGTAAAAATGAGAAGCCGGCTCAGAGGCTGGCTTTCTTTTACCTTCCGAACGGGATTACACGTCGGGGGTTCTTTCCTGGAGAAAGTGATCGCCCGTTGCCTGGTTTCGCGGGTCAAAACAATGTATGGAGATTTGAAGGAAAGACGGTTCCTCCTGGTAGTCATCCGCTGACTTTGACTCCAACGTTAGCTCCTCTGCATAAGATGCGCAAAAAGGTGTCACTGATTACCGGAATGGACCGGACTTTTCAACATGGTACCGATTCGCATGCCCAATGTGCTTCTTGTTTTTTAACGAGTGTAGCTCCGTATGAGGTTGAGAACTCTGCTTACCCGTTAACTCGTACTCTTGACCATATTGCGGCTGATAGTATTGGACAGAATACACCATACTCAACGCTCGAATTAAGCTGTAATGATCATAAGAATAACATTGAATCGATTTATTTTGATAACATGTCTTGGTATGGAACTGGTCACGTGGCGCCATCAATGAGAAATCCACGCAAAGTTTATGATCGACTATTTGGAACTCAGGCACACTCGCGGTTCCGTAATATAACAGACCTAGCTCTTGGTAACGCCAGTCAGTTGCAAAAACGCTTAAGTGTAGATGATCGGCAGAAGTTTGGAGAATACCTTGAATCTATACGGACCATTGAGGTAAGGATGGACCGAATTGATAAAATGAAGTCAGATCTTGCTGAAGCGAGAATTGAACGACCGGCCGAGCATTTGCCACGTAATGAGTATATTCACTTGATGGGAGATTTGTTGGTGACTGCATTGCAGAATGGGCTCACAAACGTTGGCTCATTAATGCTTGGTCCTGAGAGATGGACTACTCCCACCAATTGGGAAGGTATCCTGGATAAGCCTTATAGTCATCATGCCATGACCCACTCGATTGGTAATCACCTAGAGCACCTACTTTTACTGGATAGGTTCCACGTATCGGCATTCGCTAGGCTCCTCGAGCGTATGGATCAGATTAAAGAAATTAATGACACTACTCTTCTTGATAATACTATCTTTACATTAGGCGCAGGAATGGGGGATGGAACGACTCATCAGTATAATGATTTGCCCCTAGTTGTTGCCGGAGGAGGCGGAGGTAAATTAAACATGGGTAGCCATATTCACTGCAAAAGGGGTACACCTCTAGCGAATCTTTGGCTAACTCAGCTCAGGGCTTTGGGAATTAAGAGAGACAAATACGCTGATAGTACTGGGATCGTGTCTGAGATACAGGCGTGATTAACATCTTGGTATTCAAGTGTTAATTGAGGTTTTATCGAGCCTTCAAACCAATTCAAATGAATTAGTTTTATTAAATCTATTATATTGTTATGATAGAAAAGAAGATGGTTTTGCCAATGTGTAAAAAAAGACATTCAGTATGCTTTTATTTAATTCTAGTTTGCATATCTGTTGGCGCGACTATTGAATCAAAATCCAAAGATGTCATCTTCATCAATAAGGAAACCTATTTAGGTGAGCCAAAAACTGTAGAGATGAAAATGCAGTATAAGGTCAGCGCACCAAATAAAACTTATAGAGCAAAGTTTGTACTACTAATCCCTGAAACACTTCCGAACCGACAAAAAGTCATCAGTAAAGAATGGATTCTACCTCCTACAAAAATACATAAAAGAGATGGAGGGACTTATGCTGAGTGGATTCTGGATAAACCTAGAGGGGATATTGATATTGGCTGCATCATCAAGATGGAAATATATCCTTTTGATTATTCTCGCCTTAATAGAGATCTGGGTAGTAAGGATGATGATTTTAAGAAATATCTGATTTCGGAAAAGTTTATCGAAACGAAGTCGAAAGTGATAATGGATTTGGCACAGAAATCAGCTCCCAAGAGATCAAAGGGAGGGATTCTTTTGCATTCGATCTTTAATAGTACAATTAAAAACTTAGATAAGTATAATTTTGCTAATGAGCCCAAGGGCGCATTAGGTGCACTTAAATTGGGGGGAGGTGATTGTACCGACTATACCGATTTGTTTGTCGCTTTATGTCGTGCTCGGGGATTGCCTGCGAGGCATGTTCATGGAATTTTAGCTTCCGGGTTTTCTGATACACCAAAACATTCATGGGCCGAGGTGTATATTCCACATAATGGTTGGGTGCGTTTGGACCCATTTCTTGTGGAGGCAGGAAAAGCCAGTTTCAGAAGGCTTAAAAATTATTACATTACTCTCAATCATGATCGTAATGATGGAATTTACTCTAAAGATAATGGAGTATGGTATTGGCGTTATTATTATTGGGGAGATCCAATCGCCATTTCAGAAAAATTAGACTGCGGTTATGGTGTTTTCAGTGAGAGGGTGAGTTCCATTAAGGGAGACAAATAATTAATCTTGGATGGCCCTAAAGTAATTAGACGTCTGCTCCAGGTCGAAAACTCTTTCTAAGAAGTCGCCAGTACCAAGAATATTTGTTTCTATTGATCTCCATTCAGAAAGGTTCGAAGAGCTTTGAATTATGTAGGTGTTATTCCTATTAGTTGGAAAAATAATTTTAATTTTTTCGGCATTGCCAGAAGGTGATCTAACAATACTAGAGCTAATAGTGAATTTAGATTCCTCTTGAATAATTGCTCCTGTCAAATCAGCTCCAATTGAATTTGTAAAATTGGCATCATTAATAATGGCGCCATCAAAATTAGCTCCCGTCAAATCAGCTCCTACTAAATTGGCAGATCTTAAATTAGCACCAGAAAAATTCGCATTCCTTAAATTTGCGTTGATCAAATTAACTCCAGCTAAGATCGCATTTGTGAAATCAGCATTCCTTAAATTTGTTGAAGTAAGATCGTCCGGTATAGTTAATTGACCGTCTGCATTGGTTCCCCATAACACGATTGATCCGTCCTCTTTTATTGCTCCACTGTGAAAAAACATACCTCTTATGGCTATTGCATTATTTAAATTAGGAGGTACCTGGGCTTGTCCAAGATCATTATCTCCCCAACAAACCACAGTTCCATCAGACTTTAGTGCCATTGAGTAAAAGTCAGCCGCTCTTATAGCAATGACGTCACTAAGTCCTGCAGGTACATTGCATTGCCCCGATTCATTAAGTCCCCATGCAACAACAGTGCCGTTCTCTCTCAGTGCTAAGGTATGTTGATAACCGGCATCAGCTGCTTTTAAAGTTCCTAGTCCTGCCGGAACAAAGGATTGCCCGAATTCATTGTTTCCCCATATTAAAACGCTTCCATTGCGCCTCAGAGCCAGACTATGAAAACCTCCTGCTGACACATAAACAGCATCCTGAAGGTTAGCTGGAACAGCCCCTTCGCCGTACAGATTTTTACCCCAGGCGACTACTGTTCCATTTTCTCTTAATGCCATGTTCCTACCATGACCGACTGATATTTGAGTGACATTGCCTAGACCATTTGGAACTAAAGATTGCCCGAATTCATTGTTTCCCCATGCCGCAACGGTTCCATCCTCTTGAAGTGCAACAGAATGAAAATCTCCTCCTGCAACGGCTATAACGCTCTTTAAGTTAGTTGGAACCTCAACTTGCCCACTTGCATTTTCCCCCCATGCCATAACGGTGCCGTTCTCTTTCAGAGCAAGGGTGTGAAAGTCTCCAATGCCAAGATCAATTACTCTGGTATTACTAAAGTCTACAGCCGTTAGATTAGAGGACATTAGTTGAGCTCCCTCAAGGTTAGCTCCTTTAAGAATTGCTGGGCTAAGTCCAGGCATAGGATCGAGCTGTCCCCATTCATTGCTTCCCCAACCTATAATGTCGCCATTACTTTTAATTGCTGAACTGTGCCCGGTCCCCGCTACAATATCAATGACATCATTAAGTCCATCTGGAACTGATGTTTGTCCGTAAAGATTTCTTCCCCAGGCAACTACTGTGCCATCAGATTTTAGCGCTAGGCTATGAAACCCTCCTGCAGCAATTGCGACAACATTTTGTAATGTTTCAGGGACATCTGATTCTCCGTATTTATTGCTTCCCCAGGCGACTACAGTTCCGTCCTTCTTTAGAGCTAATGAATGATAGTATGCAGCTGCCACCTGAGATACCTGTCCAAGACCTTCAGGTACATTAGATTGGCCTGAATCATTTCTTCCCCAAGCGACTACAATCCCATCATTTGTTAAGGCTAGCGCATGTTCTCTTCCCGCCGCGATGTTTTGTGCTTCTGAAAAATCATCTGGTATATTTAATTGTCCATAATTATTACGACCCCAAGCACTAACTTCACCGGATGTAGTTAAGGCCATACTAAAACCATGTCCTGCCTCAACTTGAATAACGTTAGATAGATCGGCTGGCACATTTCGTTGTCCGTAGTTATTACGACCCCAGGTAATAACTTTACCTGATGATAGCGCTGCAATTGAATGAAAATATCCTCCGGCTACAGAAATGGATTTTCCTAGATTTCTAGGTATTGTTGATTGGGAGTAATTGTTCCAACCCAGAGCAACCATCGAACCGTCACCTTTGATTGCTAAGTTGTGATAATAGCCAGCAGCTAAATATTTTGGCTTGGAAGGGCTCAAATTTGTATTTGGTTCAATGCGATATCCATTTACAATCCCGATTCCATCTGGGCCTAGTTGGGCAAACAATTTAATTGAAATAGTAAATAATAGAAATGCCCAAATGAGTATAGTCTTCATATAAAAAATTATTGAGTTTATTATTCTAACAAAATAATATTTTATTGTTTTGTAAGAATAGGTCTATTATAAAATGATAGTTTGTTTATAATTTTATAAATTCTTCTTTATGTTGAAGGAAATTCACTTATCGTTAGCTAAAGCCCCTTGTTTAATTGGCCTAAAGTGATCACGTGAAGGTAATAATCAAAATACTAGTAGTTCTTTTTTCGCTAATTTTGATTTATGAAGTTGCCCATTTGGTTTTAATTCGTGATATGAATGGATGGGCGATTCTTTCTTGGATTGAATCTGTTCCTGAAAATGGTCCCTCCACAAAAGCAAAAGCTGAAGATGTAGGATCGTTTAGTGTTGTGGAATCTTTTAAAGGTGAATCTTCTTCAGTGGTTTTTGATTTCATCACAATTATCCTGCTTGCGGTGATGGTGTTTTCTGCTTACACCCTTTGGGTTAGAAGCAAGAAGGTTAAAGCACGATCAGTGTGGAAGTGTTCTTTTTTTGTAAGCTTTTGCCTTTTCTTTATTTTAACTTTCTTTGGTTTACGGGGTTCGTTCTTAAAGAAAAATGAATTAAGTGATAGTGAGTGGGAGCAAATATCTGACCGAATAAGAATTGGTGATGTTATTGCTTATAGCAAAGAAAAATGGAGTGCTCGGCGTGAACTATTGGCCAAGGGAAAAGCAACGGTTATAGGTTATCGGCTTTTTAAGTATGGTCACTTAGCCATTGTTGTAGAAGATCCAGATCAAGCTGGAAGAAAAGTTTTATTCACAAGTCAAGGTCAGAAGGGCGCTAACATTGATGAGGATATTGATTCCCTAAGAAGTCGTAATTGGGAATCATGGAGGCTTGATAAATGGGACAGAATTGACATCGAAAAGATTAATGAAGGTGTCAAGAGTTGCAGGGAGAAGTCAGGCCATTTTTTTGGGTATGATTATTCAGGAATGTTTTCTATATGGAATGAAAATCTAAAGCCGGAAACGGTTAAAGATTTTGGAGATGAATATATTTGTTCAACGGCGGTTGTTACATTGCTTTATTTCGGAGGATTCGAGAGTGATTCTACTCCACGCCAAGAGCTTGACTTAATTACACCATTTCAAGTTGTTCGAGCCAAAGGTGCTTTTATAGATAATGACCCTAAGCCAAAGGATTAATAATCCTGCCGGAGTGCTATTGGTTTCCTAAGGATTTCTGCAAATATAATGGCTTCCTTAGCTCCACCCTCTTGTCTTAATTTCTTGATTATCGGATGTATTGAAGGGGTTCTGATTTCTAATCTATCGAGCGGTTTGCTTGTATTCGCGATACTTATATCAGTATCCTGATAATTACTGGTTTTTTCTATATTGTCTGGCTCAGACTTTAAAGGGGGGGGCTTGATATTGGAATCGGGAAGGGGAATGGGTGCAACCTGTGTTGGTGGTTCATTACCACTAAGAGCGGCAAGAAACTCTTTAAATCCCATTTCCTCCTGAATTTGATTGTTAACGTCACTAATGCCACTGATTGGAAGATCCTCTTGTGGATCTATTTGTTGTTGTTCATCTTCTGGAACAATTCCCTTTTTTCTGGCTGATCGTTCCTTGAGCTTTGTTGAAAGCCAATTTAAAAAAGTAATAACGATAATCGCTATTATTAGTAATTCCTGATCAAGCATGTTGTTAAATCTTAAACATCAATGACGTATGACTACACACTTGGGTCTTCGCCAGCATTCTGACCGCCCTCACCGGCAATTGAATCTCTCATTTTAGTATCGGCGATGACATTTTTATATTTCGTGTAATCCATGATGCCCAAATTTCCATTTCTAAATGCATCAGCAATGGCCATTGGGATATCAGCTTCAGCCTCTACCACTTTGGCTCTCATTTCTTGGGTTCGGGCTTGCATCTCTTGTTCGTTGGCGACAGCAGCAGCACGTCGAACCTCAGCCTTAGCCTGAGCAACCTCTTTGTCAGCCTCTGCTTGCTCTGTTTGAAGCTTAGCACCTATGTTATCCCCAACGTCAACATCAGCAATGTCAATGGAAAGTATTTCGAATGCAGTAGATGCATCAACTCCCTTTTCTAATACTAGCTTGGAAATGTTATCTGGATTTTCAAGTACGTCCTTATGAGAAGCGGCTGAACCGATTGAGGTCACGATACCTTCTCCGACTCGTGCGACAACGGTCTCTTCGGTTGCACCTCCAACCAAACGTTCCAAATTAGTTCTTACTGTGACTCTTGCTCGTACTCTTAATGAGATGCCGTCTCTAGCAACCGCTTCAATTTTATCTTTACCAGAATCCGGATTAGGGCAGTCAATAACTTTTGGGTTAATGCTGGTTCTTACGGCTTCAAGAACTGTTTTTCCTGTCCCTTTAACAGCCAGATCAATTGCGCATGCTCGGTTGTAGTCTAAAGATATGCCAGCTCTGTCTGCGGCAATTAAAGAAAGAATTACATCGTCAACTTTACCCCCAGAAAGGTAGTGAGTTTCAAGCTGTTCTGATTGGTATTGAAGTCCAGCTTTAACGGCAGTGATTCTTGCATCCACGATTAGCCGGCTTGGTATTTTTCTAAGCCACATACCAATTAGACTACTAAATGAGACTGGGGCATTAGAGAATTTAGCTTGAAGCCAAATTTTGAAGAAGGCACCGAAAACTGCTGCGATGATTACAACAACGACGATGATAATTGCGCTAACAATAAATTTTATATTATCTCCTGGAAGAAAGGCTAATGTATTAATCATATGTCTTATTTGAAGCTGTTATTGTTCACGTACAATAAATTGATTGTTCTTTAGTTTGATTACTGTAATGGCTGATCCTGATTTAATAAACCCATTTTCAGCAACGAATTCATAACTGCCTGAAGGCTTTTTTAAGTCGACTTTACCAACGGGTCTCATATCTGATAATGCGTGACCTTTTGATCCAATTAGCTGATTGGTCTCTAAATTTTCAGGGTTAGTGCCTTTATCTTCGTCAAGAATAAGCCCCTTTACTAAGGGCACCTTATCGAAATACTTAAGCCAAAATAGGCCACTAATGATAGAAAAAATAAGAATAATTGAAAATAGTAAAAATCTACCCCCGATATCGTCAAATAATGGAGGCATTTGATCCGTAGTAAATACGAGAAAGATTGATGTCATACTGGCAATTAATCCAAGAATCCCTAGAATCATGCCGGGAAGGATAACTTCCAAGCAAATTAATATGATCCCAGCGATTGCTAATAAAACGATAATGGTCATTACTTAGTTTTCTTAATGTGAATATTTCAGCACGTAATGTCAAAGTGTCTTACAGTTTAATGGAATGATTTATAAGATAATTATTTCAACAATTCTGATATTTTGGATCACAATGACAACTTGGCTGGTCACCTCAACATTTTACCCTGAATTTGAGAGGCTTCCAAAAGTCCAGCCCGCTCTAATATTGGATAAATTTCTTGAAAGCGATGAAGTGACACACCTTTTTGTATATGAAGGGGAAAAAAATATTGGCGATGGTATGTTAAGTTCAAGGTTGAAGGGGGATCTAGAGAGTGAGGCTGAGATTCGTTTTGTCGGTAAAGGGCAGTTGGATTTTCCTGATGGAAACAGCCGGAGAGTAAATATTCGTATTTCTGTTTTTGTAGGTACTGCACCAACAAGGAAATTAAAAGATATCAATTTTAGGATTAGTTTACAGGACCCAGATGTAAACATGCTTTTTAGTTTTGATACAAACTCATATGATTTTAACTATCAAATAATGGAAGGAGGCCAAATTATTGCTGATTCAAATAAGGAGGATGAAAATCCTGAGATCCAAGAGGCAAGAGAACTTCTAAAACTTCTAAAACTCAATTCTAATCAAAATTCAGGTGATCAGCAAAGTGTAGCTGATGGCAGGTGGGGGAGTATGGAAATAGCTGGTCACCGCACCCCTGTATATTTTTTAGTTTTAGATATTGCTGGTACTGGAAAAATAAAATTCACCATCAGTGAAGCGGGTGAATTTATAGAAATGAAAACTCCGTTTGGTTATGATTTAAAATCAAAAGTAATAATGAAAGGTAACAAAATTCAGCCATGATTAAAATTGAAGGTTTGAAGGTTAGTTATGGTGACTATTTGGCAGTTGATAATCTCAATCTAAACATCCAGAAAGGAGAGCTTTTTGCTTTTCTAGGGCCAAATGGTGCAGGTAAAACAACAACAATCAAAGCGCTAACAGGTTTATTAAACCCCGACAGTGGTACTATTGAAATTTGTGGTCATGACATGGAAGAATCACCACTTAAAGCAAAATCATTGATGGGCTATGTGCCAGATGTCGCCGTTTTTTATGAAAAACTTACATCTATTGAATTCATGAAGTTTATCGGAGACCTCTATGGAATTGATAAAAAGATATTATACGATAACACTGTAGAATTATTTAAAACGATGGACCTTGAGCCTTTTGCTAATGCACAAATTGAAGAGCTTAGTCATGGGACGAGACAAAGATTAGCCATTGCAGCCTCGTTGTGCCATGATCCAGAAGTCTTTGTTATTGATGAGCCAATGGTGGGATTGGACCCGCTTCATGCAAGAGTTGTTAAGCAAGAATTACAGAAGAGATGTCAAAAAGGATTAACCGTTATGATGTCTACACATCTTCTTAACGTTGCAGAAGAATTAGCTGACAGAATAGGTATTATTGATGGAGGTAAATTGATAGCATTGGGAACGCTTGAAGAATTGAGAATGGGAAAAAAAGCGGAAGCTCTTGAAGAGATTTTCTTGAAGCTTTTTGATAAAAATGAAAGTGATAACCTAGATCATTAATAATCAATCCAAATTTACCAATGAGTTTTGATTATTCCCTCAGGATTAATGATAGCATGTATAGAAT
>JACETS010000008.1 GCA_013911195.1 Verrucomicrobiales bacterium
TACTTGCAGTTAGGAGAAAATAAAAAAGCTGTTAATAAACTTTCAGCTATCCACAAGGAAAGCCCCTCATGTACACCTGCAATTTTTGAACTTGCCGCTCAATACGTGAAAGGTGGTAATACTTTAGAATCAGTAAATTACTATAGAAAAGGATTAAAAATCGATCCTAACAACATCAAGGCATCGAATAATTTAGCGTGGTTACTTGCAACCACCCCAAATAAAAATATCAGGAACGCCGATGAAGCACTAGCCATAGCAAATAAGATAGTTAATCTAACAGGCAATAAAAATCCTGACACATTGGACACCCTAGCAGCCGCCTTAGCGGCAAAAGGTCGATATAATGAAGCCGTAAAAATACTAGGGAGAGCAATTGGTATTATTAATTCAAGCGGTAATAAGGCTCTATTAAAAGACTATGAGAAAAGACTTAAGTCTTACAAAGACAAAGCCTCTATAGATGAGTAATTTTATTCGACTTCTCTAACTCGGTAAAACACTGTTCTCTCGCTTCCAACGACAAAGTCATCAACAAATGTAGTTTGTTTGCCCTCAGAAAACACTCCATCATCCAATTCGGCCCAACCTCCATCAGAATCAACATCTTTGAGATTAGTTGAAAAATCAACAGCATAGATGGCACCTGGTCGAGAATTAAATGTGATCTCTATTTGAGGCAATTCAGAATCATAAATAATTTCTGTAATTTGAAGTTCAACGGGCGCAGAACTCACCTGGTTAGTCATTCCATGCATGTGATAACTACCAGGATTACCTTGTACTCCATCTGGAGTCGCTAATACATCACAACGAATAGTTAGCGTTCCTGAATCATCAGCTGTATATGTATAACCCAAGTACCAACCAACTTCTCGACTTGAAAAACTGAACGGTGGCAATTCAGGATGGTCTTCACTGAAAATAATAGAATTGGATTCTTGATCTCCAGCTGTGAAAGTAATCTCTTGCGTTCTAGCAGTATCGTTAGACCATTTTCTCATATAAAGTCTATTCTCATAAGTTTCACCTGGTGTTAATTCTGTCAGAGTGAAAGTCTGATTAGAACCAGCATTTCCATCATTGTTAAAAGTAAAGGAACCTAGTAAATCCAATAAGCCCTGCCCCGTAACGCCACTCGCTCCTACATCCCATCCTCCATTATTGTTATCAAGCTGATTCTTTACTGAGGAAACTTCCCAATTAAAATTTTCTGGTGTTGAATTTGCATCTAACAACTCAAAGTCAACTCCATTAACAGTTTCAACTCCTCCCCCACTTATTGTATGAGTATACTCGTTTTCAGGACTTATCCCACTACTTTCATCATCGGTTAACAATGCGATTGAAAAACCACCCGGCAACTGGGGTAAGTCTTCGGCATCGTTTGGATTACTATTTGAATTAATCTCATATCCATCCGAAAAATTATCCCCGTCAGTATCTGCATTATTTGGGTCGCTTCCAGTATCATTAGCACTAACAAAAACACCGGTATTTGTTTCAACGCCATCATTAAGGCCATCCTTATCGGTATCAGCTTTTAGTGGATTAGTTTCCGTTATATTAATTTCTTTAGCATCATTAAGACCGTCTTCATCAGTATCAGCCTTATCGGGTCTAGTCTTATACTCATACTCATCTGCATTACTTAACCCATCATTATCTTCATCTCCTTCCGGATCATCGACTCCATACTTTTCCTCCCAGACGTCCGGTAACCCATCATTATCATCATCATCCGACGGCTGAAGGATTTGATTAGTCATCCCATACATATGAAAACTACCAGGCGCCCCTTGGGTCTCATCATCGGCAACATTAAACTTTATGCTTAACTCTCCATTAGCACCGGCAGTGTATGCATAGGCCATATAAAAGGCTTCATCTCTGGATTGCATTTCAATAGGCTCTAATTCGGGATGATCTTCGCTAAAGGTGATCGAATCAGTTGTTTCTCCGGAGGTAAATTCAACAAGCTGTTGTCTCTGGGTATCGTTTGCCCATTTTCTCATGTAGAGCCTGATCTCATAAGCTCCTCCAGACTCCAAACCGCTGAGTGTAAATGTTTGGTTGGACCCAACTGCACCATCATTGTTAAAAGTAAAAGAACCTAGCAAATCTAATAAGCCTTGACCAGTCACTCCACTTGCCCCTACATCCCATGCACCATTATTGTTATCAATCTGATTTTTGATGGATGAAACATCCCAAGAAAAGTTATCCGGAGTAACATTAATGTTTAGGGCTTCAAACTCCACACCATTAACATTTTCCGCTGCCCCTCCACTAATAGCATGGGTATAATCGTTTTCAGGACTTATACCGCTACTATCATCATCTGTTAAAGGTCCTACAAAAGTAAATGGAGTTGGTTCTTGCTCACCAATTAAAGTGAAAACAAGTTCGGTCTCTCCCTCCTCCTCAGATTCTAGACCTCTTCCTTTAATACGTACATAGTACACGGTACCATCTTCAGCAGAACTAAAGTCAAATCTTCCCGCTCTCAACTCGTCATCCACAATTCTAAACAAACTGTTATCATCGTCACCGTCTCCCTCAACTAGAGTAAATTCAGTTTCTTCAGTTTCACCATCATAACTTCCAATGAGCTTGGAAATGACACCGTTTTCCTCAACTTCATAAACGAATTCATCAGTTTCTGAAGAAACCATAAAAATAGGATCACCAAGCACTTCATTACTCAAACCATACATATGAAAGCTACCAGTGCCCTGAGCCCCCGTAACATCGAATCTTATGGAAAGCGAGGCAGCAGCATCTGCAGTGTAAGTATATGAAATATAGTAGGCACTTTCTCTGAAGGAAACACCAATCGGATCCTCTTCTGGTCTGTCCTCAGCAAAAAGGATAGAGTCACTACTTTGGTCGCCAGCAGTAAAAGTAACCTCCTGCGTTCTTTCTGTGCCATCCGACCACTTTCTACAATAAATCCTTGCCTCGTATTCCTGACCAGGGGTGAGACCTGTTAGAGTAAAGGTTTGGTTTGATCCTGGATTTCCATCACTATTGAAGGTGAATGATCCTAGAAGTGATTGTAGCCCTGGTCCTTCTACACCTCCTCCAAAAGGATCCCAGCCCCCATTGTTATTCTGGAGCTGATTTTTTACTGATGATACTTCCCAATCAAATTCAGAGGGAGTTTGGTTACCGTCAAGCAGATCAAATTCAACTCCATTGATTGTTGCCGCCGCACCTCCACTTATTGTGTGTGTGTATACCTTAAAAGAACTAATCCCGGAACTTTCATCATCTGTTAGATCCTCACTAAAGGATATCTCACCAGCAAAAATAGAACTCAGGCTAAAAACAAGCGTTATTGTGGCAGAAAATAATCGTAATAAAGACATGATAATACCATGCATAATAACAATACCTCAAAGCAAGTGAATTTATTGATTAACTGTGATAAAATAAAAAATTAAAATGAAAAGATATCCACTAAAAGTAATCAGTAATTGTATTATTGTTTATATTTTATTTTTTCACTTATTGGTATCATGCTCTCTAACGGATCGATCCGCTAATCCTTACAGATCAGTAAAATCCTTGGAATCGGCTCTTATTGATGCAGTCCAAATAAAAAATGAAAACTTAATCAAAGACAGAAAAGTATCTAGAATTGCTGCATCCGCAGTTGGCATTAAGAACAAACAAAATTTAAAAACCAATTTTAGGTGGATTGGTAGAGAAGAAATCAATCCAAGTGAATTTGATAAGGTTATAAGATCAAATTCTATTATCCGTAATAATTGGAATAACAAATGGATTGAAACTAAGGGTGAAGGAACGTCATTAATTTTCGTAAAAAAAAGCAAGAAAGATCCATTCTTGATGAGCGCAGGTGAAGTCATGCCTGTGACCGCGCAGATTCAGAAAGAGGATAATGATATAATATTGAACCTTTACGATCTTTATGACCAAAAAAATTCATCATTGAACATCTCAAGGGATCATACAGCACATATTAATTATTTAACCAGAAGATCAAAATTGATCCCCAAGATAACTGCGGTTGTTAATACGAATCGATATATGAATGATATTGGATTACATAGAATCACTCCTTTCGACCCCGACAAAATTCCCGTCATTCTCATTCACGGATTTAAAGACAACCAAAGCTCATGGGTGAAGCTTATCAATCAATTACAATCGGACCCAGAAATCCGTTATCGATATCAGTTTTGGACATTTACCTATCCGACCGGCATTCCAGTTTTATATTCAGCCATGCGATTAAGAGAACAACTGAATCTTATGAAAGATTTGTATGACCCAATGGGAACAAATCCAAATTTAAATAAAATGGTTTTAGTTGGTCATAGTATGGGTGGAATTATTGCCAGATTATTAAGCTCAAATAGCAACAACAGCTTTAGTTCTTGGCTACCTCATCAATCACTCAAAAACAGAAAGTCATCAAAATTTAGAAACCTAGCTAATAAAATGTTTGAATTTGAGGCGCAAAAATTTATTGGCCGAACTATATTTATAGCAACACCTCACAGAGGATCAGAATTAGCCTCTTCGGGAATCGGCAAATTGTTCAATGCCGTAATTCAAGTGCCATTGGAAATCCAGAATTCTTTTATAAGCACACTAAACTTAAATCCTAACATTCCCTTGAGTGATCAAAGATTAATTTCTCGCATGAAAAGCATCGGCAACTTAAGTCTGAATTCTGACTTTATTAAATCCATGCAATCAACGTCGATGGACCAAAATATTCACACCCATAGCATCATAGGAATAGGAAAATTAAGTTGGTGGAAAAAACTAGAATCTACAAATGACTTTGTAGTGAGCTACGAAAGCTCCCATCTTAAAAATACAGATTCAGAGTTAACTGTTTCCGGTTGGCATGATTTACAAAAAAATTCCAAAGCGATTTCTGAAGTGGGCAGAATATTAAAAGAACACTATTGAAGCTGTAATAATGAAAACTACACTTTTGCATGAGGTCAATGAACCTGATGGAGCTGAAAAAACGTTCAGTAAAGTTATAGAGCTTATTAATTCTGCAAAATCCAGCATTATAATTCACATGTACGTTTGGCGCTCCGATAATATTGGGAACGCTATAGGGGATGCATTATGCGATGCTGCAGACCGCGGTATAAAAATTCAGATCAAGAAAGAGTGGTCGGCCATGATGTATGAGTGGATAGAAATGAACCAAAAATCTTATCTCCCCTCCAAACCTTCAAAATTGACAAAACTTTGGTGGAAAACAATTCGCCCTACTTTTCCGAACACATTCGTTAAAGATGATTTTATTTCCGGAGCTGGAAGTAAATTATTAGAGAAAAAAAATGTAAGTATTGAATGGATAAAAAAAGTAAAGACGCATCAAAAATATTATCTTTTCGATAACGAGCACTTAATCACAGGAAGCATTAACATTGAGGACCGACACAGAAAATATTTCGATTACATGGTACACATTGAAAGTAAAGAACTGTCGAATCGATTTAAATCTAGGCTTAAAGGAGATGTGGAATATGTAAAAGATCAAGATATTGAATTTATTTTCAATCAACCAATGAACGATGAAAACAGGTTCGAAATAAAACCTCTTATCATTGAATTAATTAATCAGGCAAAAAATGATATCTATATTGAAGCTGCTTACATTGGAGACCACGACATTGACGAAGCAATTATTATAGCGGCTAAAAGAAAAGTAGAAGTGAGTATTCTTATCTCAGAACAAGCAAATATAGGAAATGATAACAACTACCGAAGAGCTGAAAAAATTATGAATGAAAGTTCAGCAAAAATTTACCTCTCAAAAAAAATGATCCACTCCAAAATGCTTGTTTTTGATAGGAAAATTGTAATGAGCGGTTCAGCCAATTTATCAATTTTTTCGATGAACAATGCCGGAGAACTAAATTTATTGATCAGAAACTCTAAACTAGTGGATGATTTTCTAAAAATTGCTGATTGGAGAAAATCAGTTTCCATAAAAGTAGATAAATTAAAAACTCTTAAGAGTTACAACAAAATTATCGCTTTCCTTCAAGAGTTGCATCAAAAACTAAAATTGTAATCGATAATTAGGTTGTTAAATTATTACTATGCTAGAATTCAGTGATTTACCGTATCAGTTTGTTGAACCAAAACCCAATCATTTCATCATTGGACTTGGAAGGTTCGTCAATCGTTTTATTGGACTGCCTAGTAAAAATCATCTAATAAAAAATATCGAGCTTTCCGGATTAGATGACTATTTGGAAACAAGGTCAGACAATAAAGCAAGATATGTCATTGTATGCAATCATCCAACTCATAGTGATCCACAGGTGGTAAATGAGATTTGCAGAAGAATGAATATTAGACCTGCATTTATGGCCGCTTATGATGTCTTTGCGAGAAGCAAAATTACTTCTTGGGTAATGCAGAGAGTAGGTGCATTCAGTGTTGATAGAGAGGCGAGTGACAGAAAGGCCATGAAGTGTGCTGGAGAAATCCTTGATCAAGGGAAATATCCTTTGGTTATTTTTCCAGAGGGAAATGTTTATCTTTGCAATGATAGAGTTATGCCCTTTGCAGAAGGTGCGGCATTTATCGCACTAAGAGCACAAATGAAATTAGGTAATGACCATCCTATATATGCAATTCCAATTTCGCTAAAATATACTCATATTGAAGATGTACGTGAAAAAGTAACTCATAAATTGAAATCAATTGCCAAAAAGTTTGGTAGTGATTTATCCAAAGAGAAACCAATAATCGATGAAATAACTAGAGTGAGCATACTGACACTTTCAGAACATTTAAAAGATCATGGATACAATGTTCCTAAAGAAGATTTTGAAGTAGAAAAAATTATTAATGATTCTGCGGAACAAATAATTGAAAAATTAGAAACTGCACTCGACTTGAATCACAAAGAGGAAGAGCCCTTAATATCTAGGGTTCGAAAAATTAGATCAAGAATACACTCAATCAAGATTGAGCCTAAAGATTCAGAAGAAAATAACATTCCTGAAAATATTGCCAATGAAGCAATGTTAGCTCTAAGGATACTTGGCTATTCGGGAGGATATGCAAAAGAAAACCCCAACACAGACCGTATTACAGAAACAGTAATTAGACTTTCGGAGGACATACATTCAACTTTAGAAAAACCGATCGGCAAAAGAAACGTTTTTGCCAAAATTGGAAAACCAATTGATTTGCGAACAAGAATAAATTCGAAAGGTAAAATCGATAGAGATGCAATATCAAAGCTCACTGAGGATCTTGAAAATAATATTCAGATTAATATTAACCAAGCCAATGAGGAAAATAAATATATAGGCAGCGAAAAATTTTAAGACGATGATAAAATTGGATAATACTATCATTCATAATATTTTTATATCTGAGGACCATAACTTTTATGGCCACCATGGAAAAGCTCCAGGAACAAATCCAATGGTTGAAGTTGATGAAGTGATTTGTGAAGCAGGAAAAGGAATTGTAGGAGATCGATTCCACAACTACAAAGAAGACTACAAAGGACAAATAACTTTTTTCTCGCTAGAAGTTTATAATGACATTTCCGAGACTTTTGAAATAGAACATCTTTCGCCCTCCGCCTTTAGAAGAAATGTTATAATAAGTGGAATTGATTTAAATTCATTAATTGATAATGAATTTAAATTACAAGGTATCAATTTCCTTGGCACCCAAGAAGCTGCTCCTTGTTATTGGATGAATGGAGCAATAGCTGAGGGAGCAGAAGAAGCAATGAAGGGCAGAGGAGGATTGAGAGCAAAAATATTAACAGATGGCAGACTCAAAAAGAGTCCAGAAGGCTAATTAATGAATGGGACTTTTTCAGCCACTATCTTAGCAGGAGGAACCTCCAAACGATTCGGTAAGGACAAAGCTTTCCACTTAATTGAATCCGTTCCAATGTGGGAACTGCAAACTCGCAAAGTGAGTCAGCTAATGCCCTCCGAGATAATTATCTCCGCAAATGAAAAACAAGAATTTAAAACAGATCTCAAAATAGTTATAGACTCACAGTATAATGAAGGTCCCCTTAGAGGATTAGTTGACACTTTGAATGCAACTAAAGCTGAAAGGATGCTATTGTTGGCGGTTGATCTTCCTAACATGCCTATCAACTTCCTCGGTGAATTAATCTATTCAGGTTGCGGAACAATACCTGTTCATAAAAATGGAATGACGGAGCCCCTAGCGGCAGTTTATCCCAAAAGTCTTATCAAATTTGCAGAAAAAAACTTAAAATTAGGAATATTAAAGATGCAAACATTTACTGCTCAGGCAATAGAAGAGGGTTTTCTTAAAGAAAGACCCATCAAAGATTCAGAAATCCCATTCTTCGAAAATCTTAATTACCCTAATATTTGAAATAAGAATGAAAAATCATTCTAAAAGAATCAAAATCAATAAATACCTCGATGGAGAATCAAATAGCGTCGAAGATTTCGTGGCCGTTGAAGAACCCCTAGAAATAAGAATTGAAAATAGAAGTATTGCAATCGTGATGAGAACTCCAGGGCATGATAAGGAGTTAACAGCCGGTTTTCTATTAAGTGAAGGAGCTATAAAAAGCTCGAAAGAAATTTTCGAAATCTCAGAATGTATCAATCAATCAAAAGATGAAAAAGAGATAGGCAATTATGTTGATGTAATTTTAACAGATAATTCTGATTTTAATTTTGAAAATCTAACGAGGCATGTTTTTACATCATCAAGCTGTGGAGTGTGTGGAAAAGCTACATTGGAATCAGTCATGACTGAGTTCGAAAAAATTCATACAGAAAAAAAAATAAGACCTGAAAACATATTAAAACTACCCGAGAAATTATTATTAGCTCAAGAGACTTTCAAAAAAACAGGCGGCTTACACGCGAGCGCGCTTTTTGATGAGAACGGTGAAATAGTGATAATACGAGAGGATGTTGGACGCCATAACGCCTTGGATAAAGTGATAGGATATGCTCTTCTTAATAATATGTTACCACTTGAAAATCACATTCTTTTATTAAGCGGAAGAATTTCTTTCGAACTAATGCAAAAATCTTTAGCTGCCGGAATACCAACTGTAGCTGGAATATCTGCACCAAGTTCTCTCGCCGTCGATTTTGCCAAAGAGTCTGGTCAGAATTTAATTGGTTTTCTTCGTGAAAACACAATGAATATATATACATAAATTTGATCATATATTTTGATGATTAGCATTGAAGATTATTTAGAGGACATTGTTGGAAAAGCCATGAGAGGAAAAAGGTTATCCTTGGATCAATTGTCAGATCTATCTAACGTCTCAAAAGACTCGATTCAGGAATTATTGGAGGGAGAATACAATGAATCCGTTATCTCATCAATTGCTCCCCATTTAAATCTGGATACAGATTCACTGATCAGAGCAGGAAAAAAATCATGGAGACCTGAAGAGGTAATCCTGGATGGACTTTCAATTTATAACACTCAATGGAATGATATGTACGTTAATTCTTTTTTAGTTTGGGATTCATCTAGTAGCTTAGCCGCTGTATTCGATACGGGTACGAATTGCGAAGAATTAATAAATGACGTTCAAACTAGAAATCTTAAAATAAAGTCTATTTTCTTGACTCACACTCACAGTGACCACATCGCCGATCTTCCAAAATTAACCTCTAATTTCCCTGATGCTGAACTATACACTTCATCAAAAGAGCCAGTTGATGGGGCAAATTTAATTAATTGTGGCCATCAATTTGAAATAGGAATATTAAGAGGAACAGCTTTTTTAACTAATGGCCACTCAATAGGAGGGCTAACTTATTTCATAAAAGGTTTAAATCGACCAATTGCAATTGTTGGAGACGCACTTTTTGCTGGATCTATGGGTGGAGGCATGGTGTCATATGAGGATGCATTAAGAACAAATAGGCAACATATTTTCTCTCTACCTGATGATACAGTTGTGTGCCCTGGACACGGACCAATGACATCAATTAAAGAAGAGAAAAAAATGAACCCTTTTTATCCCGAATATAAAAATTAATAAAATTATGAATCAAAAAATTGGATTTGTTGGAGTTGGACGTATGGGCGCTAATATGGCGAGAAACCTCAAAGATAAAGGATACGAAATTTCTTCCGTTAATGATGTAAACAAAGAAGCTGCCGCGGAATTAGCTCAAGAATTAGGTTGCCTTCATGCTGAAAACCTCGCACAGGTCACTGAATCATCTGACATCATATTTACTGTCATTACTAATGACGAGGCTATGAGAAGCATTTATTTCTCTGAAGATGATAACTTATTGATTAATGCGGGTGGCAAGACATTTATTAATTGCGCCACATTATCACCTGGAATTCAGAAAGAGGTTGCTGATGCTGCTGAAGAATCTGGAGCTGGAGCCTTGGAAGGCTGTATGGCTTCAAGTATTCCACAGGCTAGAGAGGGTAAACTATATCTAATGATTGGAGGCAAGGAGGATCTCTTCAATGCAATGAAGCCGATTCTTGAAGACATGAGTATTAATCTTAAGCTCATTGGAGACATTGGTAGAGCTGCACAAGTCAAAGCACTAGTGAACATGGTAATGAATATTAATACCGCAGGACTCGCCGAAGGACTTGGTTTGGCTGATGCATTAGGTCTGGATCTAGAGATGGTTTGTGACGTCTTCTCGCAAACAGGTGCTAATTCTCGCGTACTTGAAACTGATGCTGAAGATATGATCGCAAGGGACCATGAAGCATGGTTTAGCGCAGAACATGCTGCGAAAGACTCTGGGATTGCGGCAGATATTGCAAACAGCGTTGGTGTAAATCTTCCACTCAATGATGCAACTTGCTCACAGTTTAACAAGCTTGTTGAAGATGGAAAAGGCGACCTTGATAAATCTGGAGTCGCAGAACTAACTTTCAAAGGAAGGCACCCCTAAACTTGTCCAATAGATATACTTTTATTAGTAATTGCAGCAACGTGTCTGTCTATTGATTTTCCGGGAAAATCTAATTGTCTGGAAGCAGCATTTCTTTCCGTTACTACTATATTGCCTCCAAGCAATTTGAGTAACTCTAAAGCAAGGAGGTGCTCTCTATCGAAGTAAGATGTTATAATTAGAATTCCTGTATTGGATAAACTATTCAAAGCGTATTCGTATATTTTTTGCCAAGTTGGTCTGTCGTGCCATAAATTTTGATGTCTAATAAAGATAACATCAAACTTTGATGGAATTTGACCATACTTACTTAAATTAACGGCGTTGTCGGCAATAAACTCAACACCTTGGGAACTCTCCCCGGAATTAACTATTTTAGGATTAATTGCTGATTTAAAAATAGATTCAGTCGCAGCATATCTTCTTTTAGCTTTATCAATTTCAGCATCCCTCAGATCTACAGAAAATTGTTTAACTGAGACACCATGCCTTCCCCAGAATGCTGGTAGCACTGCACCCTCTTCACAATATCCACAAGCAAGATTCAAGAGATCAATTCGGTCTTTTCCTTTTCCAGGGTCAAGATTTGCTTTGATCTGAATTCTTTCGAGTATCAACCAGAGATTACGCATATCTTCTCCAAAAAATTTACTATTGTTAAATTCTTGCCTCATTTGCTTTAATAAAGCTGGATCAAGGTTTTCAGACTGACTATTTCCTGAAAAATGTGATAAAAGAGAATCAAACATGATGCCCCCTAGACCAGAGTCTTTTGCACTCGAAATTGAGGATCTGTTTTGTTTTTCTTTCATTATGCTAACATATGTTAGATTGCTTGCTTAGCTCAGTATAGAACGCTAATATTTAAAAATAATGAAATTTTGCACAATACTCACAATTCTAAGTCTCACAACCTCAAGCCTATTTGCTGACGATCACGCAAAAGACAATAATGATTTTATTCCAATTTTTGATGGAAAAACACTCAAAAATTGGAATGGAGATCCGAAGTTCTGGAGCGTGAAGGATGGAGCAATAACTGGACAGACCACAGCAGCTAACCCAACTCGCGGAAATACATTTATTATTTGGGAGGCCGGGGAACTTGATGATTTCGAACTTAAATTAAAATTTAAAATTAGTGCAGGCAATTCAGGCATACAGTTCAGAAGTTTTAAATTAGATAAAGGTCCTGATGAATGGAGAGTCGGTGGATACCAAGCAGATTTTGAAGCAGGTGACACCTGGAGCGGAACCTTGTACGGTGAACAGTTTGGCGGTGTATTTGCTAAAAGAGGACAGCGTATCTCTATAGATGATAAAGGTAAAAAAACACAAGGCGAGGCCGTTGGTGATCCTAAAAAATTAAATGATGCAATCAAAAAAGGTGATTGGAATGAGTATCACATTATTGCCAAAGGCTACAACATTAAGCAGTCCATTAATGGACAACTCATGGCAGAAGTGACAGACAATGGCCCTAAAAAAAGAAGGCAGGGAATACTTGCATTTCAACTTCATGCAGGACCACCCATGACTGTGCAATTCAAGGACGTGATGTTAAAGAGACTTAAACTTGAAGATGCAAAAAAGATTTGTTTTTACGCAGGCACAAGATCTCACGGCTGGGGAGCCCATGAGCACAATGCAGGAAACATACTTCTCGCTAAAAGACTAAGAGCTCACTATGGAGATAAAATCGTCACTAGCTTATACAAAGACGGCTGGCCTCAGGACCCAACTGCAATGCAAAATGCAGACGCACTAATTATGTTTTGCACTGGAGGAGGAGCTCACTTTGCAAAATTCCATTTGAGACAAATAGATTACCACCAGAAAAGAGGTATGGGAGTTGGCTCTATTCACTATGCTGTTGAGATACCAAAAGGCAATCAAGGAGGTGACAAGTTCCTCGATTGGATGGGAGGATTTTTTGAGGCTCACTGGTCAGTAAACCCTCACTGGACCCCAGAATTTAAGACTTTCCCAGATCACCCCGTAGCTAACGGGGTAAAGCCTTTCAAGATAAATGATGAGTGGTATTACCATATGCGATTTAGAGATGAAATGAAAGGTGTTACCCCAATACTTAGCGCACTCCCAGGGCCTGAAACCCTTAAAAGGCGTGATGGAGCCCATAGTGGAAATCCCCATGTAAGAGCTTCTGTTCTTGAAAGAAAAGAAAAGCAGCATGTAGTGTGGGCCACAGAAAATGAAAATGGCGCTGGCAGAGGATTCGGATTCACCGGAGCTCACGTCCACAATAACTGGGCAGATGACAATTTCAGAAAAGTTGGCTTAAATGCAATTGCTTGGATCGCTGGACTAGATATTCCTGAGAGTGGTGTTCCAAGTGCAAAGCCTGACAAAGCGGAACTTGAGTCAAATCAAGATTACGGCAAAAGATAATTAAGGATATCTGATAACCTCAGAAAATCTGCTCACGAATCAGCAGGTAAATCATCTATTACTATTATTTAGTCACTTGTATTTAAGCCCCTAGGGTAGTAAATAAAAGATATTATGAGCTCTATGATTGAAGCCCTTATCAAAGCTGCCTTTGAAAATAAAGCCAGTGACATCTTTCTTAGTGAAGGAAGTATTGCTAGGATGAAAGTCAACGGACAGCTCATGATAGCTGGTGATGATCCAATAGAAAATGAGGACATGGTTGCTTTCTGGAAGAGGTGTGGCGCCGATCCAGAATATGATGGGGACAGAGATTCAAGTTATGTAGCCCATAATGGTGTTCGATTCAGAGTTAACCTAAACAGACATCTTGGCAATCTTGGTGCAGTGTTGAGGCAAATTAATACTGAAATACCTGATCTTGATAGTTTAGGAGTACCAGTAGAAATACTAACGAAATGGGTTACTGCTCCGGCTGGAATCATACTCATTACCGGCCCTACTGGATCAGGTAAATCTACTACCCTTGCCTCAAGTCTAGAATGGCTAAATCAAAACTACGCTAAACACATAGTCACAATAGAGGACCCAATCGAATATTTGTTCACATCAAAAAAATCACTTTTTACTCAAAGAGAAGTTCATACCGATACAGATTCTTTTGCCAGAGGACTGAGGAGCTCATTAAGACAAGCGCCAGATGTTATTCTTCTAGGTGAAATTCGAGATCCTGAAACAGCTAAGATTGCACTACAAGCCGCTGAAACAGGACATCTCGTTCTCGCCACTCTTCACAGCGCAAATGTTTCAGAAACAATTGAACGTCTAACGAACCTATTCCCTAGTCAGGATCGCGAAAGTCAGCTCCAATTACTTTCCAATTTGCTGATTGGGATATGTTGCCAATTATTGTTACCTGCAGCTTATGGCGGACTGCACCTTGTAACCGAACACCTAGAAAATTCAGGTGTTATTAGAAATTATATTCGTGAATCAAGAATATCTGAAATTGTTGATTTTGTCGGACGAGGTGATAATCCCAATAATAAGCTTTTCATGAATACACTTGTAGAGGCTGCACAAAAAGGACACCTAACGAACGAGGAAGCCGCATCTGCTTCAGGTAATGAATCTGACTTCGACAGGGCAATGAGAGGCATATCGTAATTTCTCTAATATGAGCACCAAAAAACATATAGTAGACTATCTAAGTGAAACGAGAGACCGCGGAGGTTCTGATTTACACATTACAGGCGACGCTCCTCCAGCATGCAGAATTAATGGAACTCTGGAAGCCCTTGCAGATCATGATATTAGTCCAGACGAAGCTAAAGAATTAGTTCTCGGTGTACTCTCAGAATCTCAAAGAGCACGCTTGGAAGAAGACTTAGAGTTAGATTTTTCAATTTCGATCAAAGATGTTGGCCGATTCAGAGCAAATGCGCATTATGTTAGAGGTTCAATCGAAGGTGCTTTCCGTTACATCCCTACAGAAATACCTGAATTAGCGCAACTCGGCCATGGTCCTGCAGTTAGTGACCTTTGTTCATTGAGGCAAGGATTGATTTTAGTAACAGGAGTCACTGGCGCAGGAAAGACGACGACAATCGCATCTATGATTCAAAAAATCCTAAGAGAACGATCATGTGTTGCTGTAACTATTGAAGATCCCATAGAATATGTATATGACCATGGATACGGATTAGTAAAACAAAGAGAACTGGGCCCTGACACTCATAGCTTTTCTAATGCGTTGAGATCATCATTAAGACAAGATCCAGACATAATAGTGGTGAGTGAGTTGAGAGATCTTGAAACTATCCGCACAGCTATAACAGCCGCTGAAACTGGCCATTTAGTTATCAGCACCCTTCACACCATAGATGCTCCAAAATCATTGGACAGAATGATCGATGTTTTTCCGGCTGATCAGCAAGAAATGATAATAACCCAATTATCAAATTGCCTACAGGCTGTTGTTTCTCAAAGATTAATTACTCGCCAAGACGCACCAGGAAGAGTGATGGCCTCAGAGATTATGAGAATTAACCATGGTATCAGAGCATGTATGATCGAGAGAAAGTTTGAACAAATTGTTGGTCTTATTCAGATTGGAAGCCAAGAAGGTATGCATACAATAGATGAAAGTTTAGCCCATCTACTTGTTAATAGGCATATTTCATTAAATGATGCACTTCTCAATTGTCGGGATGATGAATATATTCACCAAAACTTTAAAGCTGTAGAGACTGCCACAAATCCTTGATTAAATAACTCATTAATTTAAACTATAAAAAGACCATGATCGCTGATTACTTTTGGAAAGTTATTTTTCTTATCTTACTTATCATTGGTTTGAACTATTGGTTTGATTGGCGCGATGACGTAAACAGTTTAAACAGGCATCTGAATGCCTTAACCGAGATAATAGAGAAGCCGACTAGAAAAGGTGACAAGGCATGTAGAACAGCAACTTTTCAGTCCATTTATCATTTACGTGAAATTGAAAAAGTTAGGGGTGAAAAATTCGAGGTTCGCGCAGTAATTGAAGAAATAAGAGAAAATGTCACTGATATTTCACGAGAGGAAATGGGTCTAATCGTTGATGTACTTAGAGAAAATTATAATAACGCTAGAAACTTTGGACTATTTAAAAATGAGCAAAGTCTTGAAGCCCTAGAAGAAGGAAGAGGAACAAAAATAATGGCTGGTCCGTGGAGGGGGGAACCTCTAGAACTAGGTCACTTTATTTCTCCAGAAATCAACGACACCATTCAATTTCATTTTAGCAATCGACTAATCTTACCGGAGACTGTTAAAGCAGCAATGGAATTTGCAGACATAACAAAAGATGTTAGAGATAGAGCGGACAGAATGAAACGAGCAAAAGTATTAGATGTTGGATCATGCGATTCAATCATCAGGCAATACAATACTCTTAGGGAATTATCCTCAAGGAATTGACGACTTGAAAAATTGAAAATTTCGATACTATTTATTTGCACTGGAAATATCTGTCGTAGCCCCATGGCAGAAGGACTATTTCGAAAAATACAAAAAAATAGTGAATTAGAAATTGAGGTTCAATCTGCAGGGGTTTCAACTTTCGGAGGTCAGCAACCTAGTAAACATACATTGGAAATCCTCAACGATGAGGGTATAGATCTTTCCAAAAACACTAGCCAAACTCTTAGCTCAAAGCTCATCGATGAAGTTTCATATATTTTTGCTATGTCATCAAGCCACATTATGGCCATAGAAAACATGTTTCCAGAAGCGATAGAAAAAACTTTCCTAGTTACAGAATTTTGTGATAATCAGTCTATTCGGAGTACCGATGTACCTGATCCTTATGGAGGGTCAAGGAAGGAATATGAACACACTAAAGAGCTTTTGAACGTATCATTACCAGGATTATTGAAATTCTTGGAAACTAAAATCTGATCATTCTTTAAATGTCAAAGCAACAACCAATATTAATTGCCAGTGACCATGCTGGATATGAATTAAAAGTGCTTATCAAGAGCTTTCTTGAAGAACAAAGTTTAGAAGTTATTGACTTAGGAACTAATTCTCCTGAATCAACTGATTATCCTGACTATGCTCATAATCTTTGTGAAAAAATAACTAATCAGGAAGCTTCAACAGGCATCTTAATTTGTCACTCCGGAATAGGGATGAGCATTGTAGCCAATCGTTATCTAAATATTAGGGCCGCAGTCGTCAGTAATCCCGATCAAGCCTCGCTAACAAGAAGCCACAATAATGCTAATGTGCTTTGTTTGGGAGCACATCAAATGGAATTATCTAAGGCGAAGGAAATCGTATCATCTTTCATCAATACCGAGTTTGATGGAGGTGAAAGGCACGTACGGAGAATCAGTAAAATTCAAGTAGCCGACTCATGTAATTCTAATGATCCGGAATTAGCGAAAGCTATAGATCAGGAAATTGAAAGGCAACAGAATAATATCGAACTGATTGCTAGTGAAAATTTTGCGAGTCAAAACATCAGATCGATTCAGGGCAGTCATTTAACAAACAAATACGCAGAAGGGTATCCTGGAAAAAGGTGGTATGGAGGATGTGAAAATGTAGATTTGGCTGAAGCCCTCGCGATTGAAAGAGCCAAAGAATTATTCGGATCTGAGCATGCCAACGTTCAACCTCACTCCGGCTCACAAGCTAATGCTGCGGTTTATTTTAGCGCTCTTGAATATGGAGACAAAATACTTGCAATGGACCTTTCTCATGGGGGACACCTAACCCATGGTCATCCTGCAAACTTCTCTGGAAAATTTTATGAAGTTTCATCTTATGGCGTTAATGAAGATACTGAACAGATCGATTATGATCAGTTGCTCACTCAGGCAGAAAAAGTTCAACCAAAGATGATTACAGCAGGAGCATCAGCTTATCCAAGAATAATAGATTTTGAAAAAATGTCTGAAATTGCGAAATCTGTTAATGCGTTACTATTTGTAGACATGGCACACATAGCTGGACTTGTAGCTGGAGGAGTGCATCCATCCCCCGTTGGATATGCAGATTTCATTACTACTACCACCCACAAATCTCTTAGAGGTCCTCGAGGAGGCCTTATTCTATGTGGAGAAGAATGGGCAAAAAAAATCGACAGTATGGTTTTCCCGGGCGTACAAGGTGGACCATTGATGCATGTAATCGCAGCAAAGGCTGCATGTTTCGGTGAAGCCCTGCAACCAAGCTTTAAAGAATATCAGAACCAAATTATCAAAAACGCTCATACTCTTGCTCAAAAGCTGAAAGAACACGGTTATAGAATTGTATCAGGTGGCACTGAAAATCATCTAATGCTTGTAGATGTAAGACCCCAAAAGATAAATGGTAAAATTGCCCAACATGCATTAGACGAAGCGGGCATAACAGTTAATAAAAACTCAATCCCGTTCGATACGGAAAACCCATTCAAAGCTGGAGGAATTAGAATTGGCACTCCAGCCGTAACAACACGCGGAATGAAGGAGGCAGAAATGCTTGTCATAGGAGATTTCATTAATGAAGCCCTAGAAAACAGGGAAAACCCGGAAACCCTAGAGGAAATTCGTTTAAAAGTTATAGAACTTAATAGTAATTTCCCTTTGCCATAAAATAATTCTAACCAGCAAAAAGATTGCTAAAACATTATGTCTGACCCTTATGTCGAATCACTAAGGCGTGGATTTAAATCTCGGACAATACCAGGATCATGTACCATAGTCATTTTTGGTGCTACTGGTGACCTTACCCATAGAAAACTTATACCTGCTCTCTATAATCTATATATAAATAATGAATTACCTGAGTCCTTTAAAATAATTGGTTTTGCTAGAAGAGATAAGAATGATTTGCTATGGAGATCAGAACTAGAGCAATCTAATAAAGAAAACTCAAGGTCTGGACACAACGATGAAGTCTGGGAGAAATTTTCTTCTTCCCTTTTTTACTTTCGTGGTGACCTTAACTCAGAAGAATCTTTTAAAGAACTTAGAAGCACCATTGAAGAACACGAAGCCTCAGTAGACACATTTCATAATCGTCTATTTTATCTCTCAACAGCTCCTGAATTTTTCCCCAAAGTTCTTAACCTTCTAAAATCTGTAAAATTAAACCAAGCAGTTGAGGATGGATGGGCTCGCGTAATTGTTGAAAAACCCTTCGGCATTAATCTTGAAACAGCACAGGATCTAAATCATGTAGTAAATGATACTTTTCATGAAGCTGACACTTATAGAATAGATCATTATCTAGGCAAAGAAACCGCACAAAATATAATGGTTTTGCGTTTTGCAAATTCAATTTTTGAACCTCTATGGAGAAGCCGATTCATCGATCATGTTCAAATCACATGTTCAGAACATTTAGGAATGGAAGGCGGGAGAGGGGCTTATTATGACAAGGCTGGCGCAGCAAGAGACATGGTACAAAATCATTTACTTCAGCTTTTAACACTAATAGCTATGGAACCTCCAACGGATCTATCAGCAAATAGCGTTAGAGATGAAAAGGTCAAAGTACTCAGAACTATTCGTCAAATGGGACCAAACGACGTTAAAAAAAATGTTGTTAGAGCTCAATACACTGATGGAAAAATTAATAATCAGGATGTCACCGGTTACAGAAAAGAGGATAGAGTTGACAGTGAGAGCATGACAGAATCATATGTAGCAATGCGGCTTTTTATAGACAACTGGCGATGGGAAGGGACACCCTTTTATATTCGAATGGGTAAAAGACTCCCCAAAAAGGCAACTGAAATTTCGCTACACCTCAAGTCACCTCCTAATGTTTTATTTCAGAAATTACCAGGGTCAACGGAAAGCAATGTTCTCACCATTAGAATCCAACCTGATGAAGGGATGTCAGTAAGAATGTTATCAAAAAAACCAGGTACTACATTTAAAATTGAACCAGTCGAGATGAACTTTGATTACTGGTCATCATTTAAAAAGGGATCACCTGAAGCATACGAACGCTTGTTGATTGATGCCATGATTGGTGATGCTACTCTTTTCGCCAGGAGAGACGAAGTCGAAAACGCATGGCTTTTCATTGACTCTATCCAAAACGCTTGGCACAAGAGCGAATCTAATATTCCTATGTGCAGTTATGAGGCAGGCACTTGGGGGCCAAGGGAAGCAGACAACCTCTTGTCTGAAATGGGGCATCATTGGAGACCATTATAAAATCTACCCTTTATTAAATCGCGCCATGGCCCGCTTAGCTTCACGATCCTGAACCTTCTTCTTTAAGGTCTCCCTTTTATCATGTTGGGCTTTGCCTCGCCCCAGACCTAATTCTGCTTTGATTTTTCTATCTTTCCAATAAAGACGAAGAACCGGCATAGAGAATCCCTTTTCTTGGAGTTTAATCTCAATTCTATCAATTTCCTTGCGATGCATTAATAAGCGGCGAGTCCTTCTAGGATCGTGTTGCACGTGACTTGCCGAAGCATATGCTTTTATATCGCAACCAATCATAAAAAGCTGCCCATTCTGAACTACACCAAAGGCATCTCTTAAATGAACATGTCCCTCACGAATTGATTTAACCTCAGTTCCCTTGAGTTCAATCCCAGCTTCAAACTTATCAACTATATTAAAGTCGTGATAAGCTTTACGGTTTTTAGCAATTTCCTGCGACATGGCGCAGAGTGTTAATCAGTTGATTCACCATCATCGATTACAATTTTACCTTCGATGATTTCTGTAAGAGCAATGTCAGCCGTTCCCATTCTCTCAACTACAGTGATTAATGGGCTTCTACCGTTATTCAATTGTTGTACCCTCTTTGAAACAAGATTAATCAATAATGGTTCATCCGTTACAACTTCAAGGGCTTTTTCAACAAGTTCTGTGTTCATGACATTAGATGCTTAATATTTGGTCTTTCATTAACATAATACTGCTAATGGTTAAGGTAAAGTGGGGTTAGTGAATTAACACAATCCAAGTAAGTGTCAATGCGATTCAATCAATGATGCATAAAAAACAAGGATTATGGCTATTTTTTTTTCTTACGACGACCACCAGTACGTATCTGAGCAGGTTTATTAGCCTTCTTTTGAGACTGATGAGGTGAACCTAGTGCTGGCCTTTGCATTGATCGGTCTACTTTCTTTAGCTCAACTTCTTTGCCAAACTTCTGCGTCACCCAAGTCTGGCCAATACTAAATATATTTCCTGCTGTCCAATATAAAGCGAGGGCTGACGCAAAATTGTAACATATCACTGTTATAAAAATTGGCATTATCGTCATGATAATTTTCATTTGCTTTTGATTAGGACCAGCCGATTGCGGCGTCATTCTCATTTGCAACATCATTGTAATTCCCATGAGTAAAGGAAGGATATTGAGTGGAAAACCTGCGATATGCATAACGGTATCAGGCAATGACAAATCAGTCACCCAACCTAGCCATGGCTCATGGCGAAGCTCTACGGCAGCTCTAAGCATAGCAAAGTAACCAATGAATATTGGCATTTGAAGGAGTAATGGAAGACATCCTCCAACTGGGTTAACTCCATAATCTCTGTAGAGACTCATTGTCTCTTGCTGCATTTTCTGAGGGTTGTCCTTATACTTTTCTTTAATTTCCTGCATCATAGGAGCAAGTTTGCTCATTTTTTTCATTGCTCGAGTTCCTCTTGCAGTCACAGGCCATATGACTAGTCGCATGATGATAGTTATTGAAATAATTGACCAACCGTAGTTACCAAAAAAACCATGAAGCCAATTCATTAATAAGCTCAAAAGAACTGCAAAAGGTTGAGCAATCCATCCAAATATTGGCATCCTATCAAATCCAACAATCTTACTTCTTTCACCCTCCATGACCTTGAGAGTTTGATAATCTTTTGGCCCTAGAAAGATTTCATAATTCCAACTCATAGAATCTCCTGGATTCAAAGTAACACTAGGAAGACCAAGCGCAGCAATTACTCGAACTCCTCCTCCACTACCATCATCATGACGAGCTGCCCAAATTTTAGTTTCGTAAGGTTTTTCTAAAAAAATGTTTGTGGAAAAAAATTGATTGCTAACACCTAGCCACTGAAGCCTCTCTAAAAGCTCTTTGCCCTGAATATCGTCCTTTTCTTTTTTGAGATAACTTAAATTTCTAAACTCATCATCATCATCGGCAAGATATTCTAATCCAGTATATAAATCACTGGAATTACCTTCACTTAATTGACCCGAAGATCCGGCAAATACATATAAATCATTTAAATTCATATTGCCTGCGTCTGCAGCGTACTTCACGCCAAGATTCATTTTTACAATATGACCACCGCCAAGCTCATTACTTTTTGTGAGCAGAAATGTTTTTGTCACTTCTAGCTTTTCTGAAGTAACAGTCTTGAGAATAATTTTATCCTCTGTCTGATCAACAATTTGGTATTTCAGACCTTTGAAAACATTGCGTCCAACACTGAGTGCACCTATTGGATTTTTGATCTCTGAATTTAAAACGATTTGAGGTGAAATCTCTAAGCCTTTTTCTTCAGCGACACTTGGGCTATATACAAAGTGCTTTAATAAAGAGGCCTCTTTGATACCTCCACCATCATTAGTAAATAACAACTCAACGACATCATTCTTAAGGCTGACAGTTTTTTCAACGAAATCATCGGTCTTTGGATCATCATTAGAATTTTTTTCTTTATTAGAAGAGCCCTCTTCCTCTTGATTAACAGATTCGGATGTTTGCTGAGCATTAGCCGTTTCTTCCTGAAGTTTCTTCTGGTATTCCTTTTGCGTATCGAGCCAAACATAAAGCCCTAGCGAACAGGCTATTATAACAATCCATGCTTTTTTATCCATGTTTTAATGTCGTTTAATTTTCCAAATTATAAATTTGTTTCTGAATCTTCTGCAGTTTTACAAATACACATCGGCACTGGATCATGACCTTGACCTCCCCAAGGAGCACATCTTATTATTCTTTTGAATCCTAAGACCCCCCCCTTTAGAACGCCATGAATTTGAACTGCCTCTAAAAAATATTGTGAACATGTTGGAGTGAAGCGACATCCAGAATTCGGACCACCAATAAAATGTATAACTGGTGAAATGAAGATCTGGTAAAATCTTATCAAGAGTTTAATTAAAAGCTTCATTATTATTTTCTAGATTGCCAATTCCAGCCTTTTTAACAAGCCGTTTCCAATCTGATTCGAGGTTTTCATATGTTGCCTCCTTAGCAAGGTATCTTGGAATAACAACCATGTAACCAGAAAAATCTAAGGTTTGACCAAATGAAGATATAATACCTTTGATGCGTCTGCGAATTAAAGTTCTCATTACGGCATTGCCAAGTTTTTTAGTCACAATAATTCCGAATTTAAATCGCGATTTAACCTGATGATCCTCTAGTAATCCTAAAACAAGGTATTTGCCAGAATATGACTTACCGTCATTTCTAACTCGCAAAAACTCTGATCGAGAATTCATGCGAAGTTGACGCTTTAAGCGCATGTTAAAAAACTTAAAGTAGTAGTTAAAACTACTAACGTTTGCCGTGCTGGTCAACGTGACGCTTGTAATGCAATTCGGCACCCTTAGGTATGAGCCTTTTTCTACCCTTTTGTCTACGTCTTTTGATAATTCCACGACCACTCTTGGTCTTCATCCTAGCACGAAATCCGTGCTGACGCTTACGACTACGTTTAGAAGGCTGATAGGTGCGTTTCATTTTAATATAGGTCTAAAAATATCCATCCTTAGAATAAAATTACTAGGAATGAAGGGGGCGCATATCATACTTCTTATATAGGGTCAGTCAAGGCTACTATTGTCGTATTTATACAGATTAAGGTAAATTAGTTAAGATATATTAAAGATCTCCAGAAAAACCTTAATTTGGCCTATATTGTGTTTATTTTAGAAAAATCGTTGAGATTAACTATGGCATTAGCGTTTAATTGCTAAATAATGCGAGTGAAATATTTTTTATTTTTCATATTAGTTAATACGACCTTTTCTGAAGAAAAAGAGGTACTACCTGATGATCCCGGAGCTAGAACATGGTCGCATATTGATGGGAGAAAGATTAAAGCCGGCATAGTTGATGCCAACTCATCCAAAGTTACTCTTAGAGCACCTAATGGAAAAATTGGATCAATCCCTTTGAGTGATCTTGGTAAAGGCGATCAAGAATATATAAAAAAATGGCTCCAGAACAATGCCAAACCTAAGAGCTTCGGTGATCCAGACAGAATCATTGAAATAACAACTTTAAAGGGTGAGATGAAATACAACAAACCCGTCATCACGGTTTATCCAGGAAAAAAGATTAAATTAATTCTCCGAAACAATGATGACATGCATCACAATTTAGCAATTACAAAACGTGGAAAAGGAAAAGACTTAAAAGTTGCGCAAGAAGCCTGGAAACTTGGAGCTGAAGGCTTCGCTAAACATTGGATTCCAGATCATCCAGATCTTCTTTTTTCAACCAAAATGGCGGACCCCCATTCATCAGCTACTCTTTATTTTACTGCCCCCAAAAAAACCGGCAAGTATCCCTACGTTTGTACTTTACCTGGTCACGCTCAAGTCATGCGTGGGACCATGATCGTATCCAAAGAAGTCAATCCATTAAGTGAACTTACTTTTACATCCTTCAAGGGTTCATGGAAAAAAATTCCTGACTGGAATAAAATTGAGCCTACCGGCACTGATCATGTGCCAAGTGGAAAGTTTGATTTGTCCTGTTCTAAAGAGAAAGATAATTTCGGTTTGGTATTCAGAGGTAACATTGAAGCTCCCAAATCAGGAGACTATATTTTTACGTTAAGCTCTGATGATGGCTCAAGACTGCTAATCGATAGGAAAGTCGTAGTGGATCTCGACGGCATTCATGGGGTTACTTCAAAATCCGGAAAAATAAAACTCGAAAAAGGATTACATCACATTGAAGTTCAATACTTTGAAGCCAGTGGCGGCGAGGAGTTGTATGTTGGCTGGAGACTTCCTGGGGCAAAAAAAGCAACTGCATTGTCCGTAAATAAGGGACCATCGGGAGGAAATTCACCTAGTGGACAATTATTAGTTGTTGAAGATGAGGCTCGTATATACAGAAATTTCATTGAAGGAGCCGGTCCCAGAGCAATAGGTGTTGGATATCCTGGTGGAATTAATATTGCTTATGATGCAAATAACATGAGAATAGCCCTTATTTGGCAGGGTGATTTCATTGATGCAAAAAGGCATTGGAATGGGCGAGGACAAGGATTTCAACCACCATCCGGGCAATCTATAATCAGTGGCACTCCTGGGGTTCCTTTTGCAGTTATAAATTCGCCAAGCGATCCTTGGCCTAAAACCTACCTCAGAAAAGACAATGCCCAGCTTCCTGCTATTAAGGACGGATATTTTTTCAAAGGCTATCAACTCAGTGGAGAATCTAGAATACCCACTTTTAATTATAATTTTGGTCAATTAAAAATCATCGATAGACCGATTCCGAAAGGAGCAGCTGATTCATCCGAAGCCTCATTAATTCGAACAATTACTCTGAGCGGTGAAAATAAAAGTAATCTTTATTTTAGGGCCGCAGTAGGTGAATCAATTGAACTTGTCGAGGAGAACACTTTTTTAATCAATGATTTAAAGGTAATTAATCTCAAATCAAATGAAAAACCAGTATTGCGCGACATAGGAAATAATAAAGAATTATTAGTGCCTATCAAATTTATAAATAAATCAGCAACAATCACACAAACCATAAGCTGGCAATAAATCAGTTAAATGATAAAAATTATTTACTTACTATTCATCTTCGCTTGTCTAAAGATATACAGTCACGCTCAGAATCCAGAAGCGGAGTCTGAGCATTATCCTATTACAGAAATACCAATACCTAGTGATATTGTTCTCGAAGTTGGAGGTATAGAAATACTTCCAGATAATAAAATTGCCGTGAGCTCCAGAAGAGGTGATATCTACGTCGTTGAGGGGGCCTATACAGAAGATCCAAATGATGATAAATGGACACCCTGGGCAATTGGGCTACATGAGGTTCTAGGTTTATCATGGAAGGATGGATGGCTTTACGCCACTCAAAGGCCGGAGGTAACACGAATGAAAGATACCGATGGAGACTTTCGTGCAGATATTTTTGAGAGCGTCTCTTCAGCTTGGGGAATTAACGGGGATTACCATGAATATGCTTTTGGTTCAAGACACGACCCCGAAGGCAATATTTGGATAGTTCTTTGCCTTACTGGATCAGGGGGGGCTAGCTCTGATTTCAGAGGTTGGTGCGTCAGGGTTACACCCGAAGGAAAAATGTTACCAACAACTAGCGGAATAAGATCCCCCGGTGGAATCGGTCAAAATCACATCGGCGATATGTTCTATTGTGACAATCAGGGCCTGTGGAATGGAACAAGTTCAATTAAACACCTTCCAGTTGGTGGGTTCGTTGGAAATCCAACAGGCAATAAATATTACGAACTTACAGATGCTATTGGTGAAAGGCCTAATGACCCAAAAAGTGGTAGCCGTATCTCTATTGAACGAGAAAAAATACCTGAACTTATTCCACCTGCAGCAATGTTTCCTCATGGAAAGTTAAGCAACTCTCCGACCGGTATTGCCTGTGATACAACAGGTAAATTTGGCCCATTCAAAAATCAATTGTTCGTTGGAGAACAAACCATGTCAACGGTTCTAAGAGTAGCATTAGAAAAAGTTAATGGTATTTATCAAGGAGCAGCTTTTCCGTTTAGAGGAAGATTTAAATCAGGAAACGTTGCTGTCAGATTAGGTCCAGATGGAAGCATGTTCGTTGGAGGTACTGATAGAGGATGGGGAGCTAGAGGAGGAAAACGCTTTGCATTAGAACGTTGTCATTTTAGCGGGCAATTACCATTTGAAATACTAGAAATAAAGGCAAAGTCAGATGGATTCCTAATAATCTATACTGAAGAAGTTGATCAAGCCTCTGCAATAGAGATCAAAAACTATTCAATCAGTTCATATACTTATATTTACCAGAGCGGGTATGGAAGCCCCGTAGTTGATAAAAGTACACCAACAATAAAATCCGCCACTTTATCAAGCGACAAAAAAAGTGTGCACTTAAAAATTGATGGACTCGTAAAAGGAAATATCCATGAAATTAATTTTCCAGGAGTCAAAAACCTAAAAGGTAAAAATTTATTACATGGTGTGGCCTATTACACACTTAATGAAATACCTTCAAATTAGAACATCTCGCAACCTAGACCTTTGCTTCGGCTTGTATTTCTTAGGCGAATTTACACCGAAAATTATTTTATTTTCGAAATCTTTTTTCTCTACGAAAACCTATTAGAGTGTTAAAGTTAATGATGCACTTTATTCTCTCAGTTTCGTTATTACTTTGCTCTTCACTTCTTTTAGAAGCTAAAGAGTTATGGAAAAGTAATGAGCCCATTGCAAATTCTCACATTAAAGCAAACTACAAAAGCTCCGAATCCGGAATTATAAGCTTCTCAACTGGAGGAGGGTCAATTGCATTAAAAACTAAAGATAATACTAGTGGAATCGTAGAATTTGCAGCAAGTCAAAAAGTGGGGAGCAAAGGGCGTTTGAAGGCTTGGATAAATGGTGAACATGTTGGTGAAATTATCGAATTTGAAAATCAAAAATCACAAACAGAAAATATATCAAATTTTTTTGTCTCTAGTGATAAACAGGCCAAAGAAACATTCGATTTAAGTAAAGATTTTACGACCTATGTCAGATTCAAAACAAAAGGTAACGGAACATTGTTTTCTAAAGCCATACCTGACAAAAAATGGATAGAAAATGGAAAAGTTCTATACATTGACGATGGGAGATTGGTCTTCGACATAGGTTGGAAAGGCCAGATTAGCGGAGGAAAAAAGGTTAATGATAATCAGTGGCACGAGGCATTATTAGTTACAAGATCAGGAAACGTGAAACTCTTTTTGGATGGTAAACTGATTCAATCAAAAAAAGCTTTCGCCGCAAAAAAAGCTGATAAATCAATTTTTCAGATAGGTAAATGTTCAATTGATTTTGGTGGTAAATTCGATGGCAATATCAGCAATGTTAGACATTGGAAAAGGGCACTTAACGACAAAGAATCTCTCTTGGCTGTATCCAAAAGAATCGATGAAACTAATACGCCAGACTTTAATTGGAAACCAAACAGTAAAAACAACGATCCAACAATTAATCAAACCCAACCATCTGTAATTGATGGCTTCGTAGCAAATATCGCAAAAATAAATGTTAATAATGAGAATATAACAATTTCAAATGTCGAGGTTTCAAATTTAGGAGACGCCGATCATTCCCAAATTGTGAAATCTTGGGACCACAATAGTTTGGATAGAGGAGCGAGGATCTATAATGGATTGTGTATAACTTGTCATGGTACTAATAAAGTTGAAGGCACTCTTCCTACGGCTCTTCGGTTTCATGAGGGGCAGTTTAAAAATGGTAAGGATCCTTTATCTATGTACTCAACCCTTACCAAAGGTTACAACCAAATGGTTGCTCAGACATGGATGACTCCACAACAAAAATGGGATGTTATTCACTACATAAGGGAAACTTTTATTAAAGATCAAAACCCCTCACAATTCGTTGAGCTCGACAAAAAATACTTAAAATCTTTACCGCGAGGAATTGATCTAGGACCTCAGAGTCCAAGTATTTTTGGATCAGAAGACCCTAAATGGAAGAAAATGAATTATGGTCCTGTTCAATTTTGGACCATTCAAGTAGCTCCAGGCAATATCGCTTATAAAGGAATAGCCGTGAGGCTTGATGAAGGCCCTGGAGGTGTATCTAAAGGTAATAAATGGATTTTATACGATCATGATACAATGAGGGTAGCTGCAGCTTGGACCGGTGAGGGTTATATTGATTGGCGAGGCATAGCTTTCGACCAATCACATGGCAGTCATGCTTCGTTAGTTGGAGAGAAAGTTTTTGAAAATCCAGTGGGCCCAGGAATTGCAAACCCTCGAAACGGAAGTTTCAAGGATCCTAGATTTCTTGGAAGAGATGGCAAGCCATATGGCCCTTTACCTAAAGAATGGACGCATTATAAAGGGACTTATTTACACGGAGGAAGAGCGATTATTAAATATACAATTGGTGATACTTGGGTACATGAACTTCCAGGATATGAGACTTTAGACGACAACATTATAATAACTAGGACGATTGAGGTTAACTCTTCAAAAGAATCTCTTAAATTCAGAATAGCTCCATTAAATACATCAGTAGCGGTTAAGGGGAATAATAACGTCAAATTATTGAAAGCCGATGATGGATTTTACAATGTCGAGATTCCACCCACTAATGAAAAGTTAAGTATTAAAGTTCTCATTTCATCAATAGATCAAACGCAACTTGATAAACATATTTTGAATAGTGGAAATCCTATAATTCTTGACCCTTTAATCGAGGGAAGCGTTAAAAGGTGGCCAACAATAGTCACAACTGAAGGAAAAAATGGAGGAGTTGAATCTGCGTTTGAGGTTGATGAAATTTCATTGCCTTCGGAGAATCCCTGGAATTCATGGATGAGGCTTGGTGGATTTGACTTTTTCCCTGATGGTGAAAGAGCCGCAGTGGCAACATGGCTTGGAGATGTTTTTATCGTTGATGGAATCAAAGGGAAATTCAAAAAACATCGCTGGCAAAGAATTGCAACTGGGTTATTCCAGCCACTTGGTGTGAAAATCGTAAATAATTCGATCTATGTAACATGTAGAGATCAATTAGCCAAATTACATGATTTGAATGGTGACAATGAAATCGACTATGTTGAAAGTTATAATAATGATCATCAAGTAACAGAACATTTCCACGAATTTGCGATGGGACTTCAAACTGATAAAAAAGGAAACTTCTATTACGCGAAATCAGCAAGACATGCAAAAACTGCTTTAGTCCCTCATCATGGAACTTTAATAAAAGTTAGTTCAGACGGTAAACAGTCTGAGATCATCGCAAATGGTTTCAGAGCCGCCAATGGTGTATGTTTGAATCCTGATGGAACCTTCATCGTAACCGATCAAGAAGGTCACTGGAATCCTAAGAATAGAATCAATTATGTGAAAAAGGGTGGGTTTTATGGAAATATGTTCGGATATCATGATGTAACAGATAATAGTGACAGTGCAATGGAGCAGCCTCTCTGTTGGATTACTAACAGTTTTGACCGTAGTCCTGGAGAACTCATGTGGGTGCCAGATAATGCAAAATGGGGAGCTCTTAATGGCAAATTACTAAACTTAAGTTATGGAACTGGTAAAATTTTCTTAGTCCCTCATGAGAAGATAAATAATCAAGCCCAAGGAGGAATGATCTCACTGGGGTTAGACTTCCCTACGGGAATAATGAGAGGAAGATTCCATCCAGAAAATGGACAACTATACGCAACTGGAATGTTTGCTTGGGCAGGAAGTAAAAGAGGAGATGGTGGACTTTATAG
>JACETS010000080.1 GCA_013911195.1 Verrucomicrobiales bacterium
AGACTAGGGTCATCCTTTTTTAAAGTACCAGCTCCAACAATAATAGCATCAACCTCCGCCCTTAATCGTTGAACATCTTTGAGCGATTGATTATTTGTGATCCACTGCCCCTCCTTACCTGGCCTCGTAAGCCTACCATCAAGACTCATTCCCGCTTTAACGATAACCCAAGGCAATCCAGTTTGTACACGTTTTGCAAATGGACGAATGAGTCGTTGGCAATCTTCAGATAAAATTTCAGTAGTTACTTTAATTCCTCGCTTCTTTAGCAAACGCTTTGCCTTATCCTGATGTCGAAAATCAGGATCCTTAACTCCATAAACCACCCTTGCCATTTCTGATTTGATAATAGCCTCTACACACGGCGGTGTCTTTCCGTACGTTGAACACGGTTCTAGAGTAATATATATTGTTGCGCCTTTTAGAGGTTTTCCTTTAGCGCTTCTTATGGCTTCAATTTCCGCATGTGGACCTCCAGCTTTTCGGTGATATCCTCGACCAACAATCTTTCCTTTTTTAACGATGACACAACCCACTGTTGGATTAGGACTCGTCAGACCAATGCCTTTTTCAGCTTCTTTCAAAGCTAACCTCATAAATTTAGCATCATTTTCTGAGTTTTTATCAATCATTGTAAAAATCAAATAGCCACAGTTACATCATTCATGAATAGTATCATCTAATTTAATATTGCATCATGCTGAATGATTACGACAAGTTCACACTATATCGTGAGTTATCAAAACTTTCTGGCGCTGGATTTCCTATTCATAAATCAATAGAGTCTATATTAGACACAAATCCTCCAAAGAAGCAGGCCGATTATCTTCAGCAAACTTTAAAGGGTATTGAAGAAAAGAAATCTTTTTCTGATAGTGTCCAAAATAATAAAGGTATCACTTCTTTGGAGATTTCTCTAATAAGGTCAGGAGAAAAAAGCGGTAAGATTCCAGAAATTCTCCGTCTTCTGTCTAATTATTTTAAATTACAAAATGATTCAAAAAAGAAAATTAGAGCTGGCCTTATTTACCCAATTGTAATGCTTCATTTTGCTATTCTACTGCCGGCACTTCCCAGAGCAGCAGCAAGTCGAGACTTAGTTGGTGAATTAATGATGTCTTTAATAACACTTTTTGTCTGCTATTTCATTTTAGTTATTGGTATTTTTCTAGTTCGCCATTTTCTGAAAAAGGCTCAGCATATTGCATCTTATGACAAACTGTTTAATAGGCTTCCATTGATTAATAAAGTAAGAAGAGCTTTTGCCTTATCTAGATTTACAGAAATTTTAAGAATCCATCTCATTTCGTCCCACACTGTTTCTGATTCGTTGAAAGCGGCATCAGAGGCCTCTTTAAGTGGTGAGATTGTTGAATCAATGTCCCGAGAAGTTCTTCCTTCTGTGAGTTCTGGTAATCCTGCTGGACCTATTCTCGCATCACTAACTAAAATTTTCCCTCCAACATTTACGCGCTCATATATAACGAGTGAAGAATCAGGAACTCTTGATATAGAACTGGCACAATGGTCAAAGATTTTTTCCGATGATGCCGAATCTCAATGTAATAGAATGTCTAAAATGGTTCCAAAGGTCACTTATGGATTCGTTGTGATAATCGTCATATGGCAAATATTTAAGATTTTTGGAGGCTATCTGGAAATTTTCGATCGTTTTAACAGTTACTAAACGGGTGACCTAATTGTATTTGAGAATTGAAAATTGGTATTAAAATAGCTAAAATTTTAAGAAATATTAATTTTTAAGAATAAAGTACTTGCTATAACTGTATATTTGAACACTGTATAAATGTTCACATAATACGTTAATAATATGCCAGCAATAGCAATACCTAGTAAAAAAGTCGATTCTAAGCCAAAACCAAAATCTAAAAAAGAGGTGCCAGAAAAGAAAACCGCCATGATTAAAGAAAATCCTGAAGCTGCAAAGCTCGCCTCCATGAGGGCCAAAAATTTAGATTTGGCCATTCAGCAAATACACAAAGATTATGGAGAAGGATCAATCATCAGAATGGGTGATGAGTATAGAGTCGACGTCGACGTTATTCCGACTGGTAATTTGTTAATTGACCGAGCTTTGGGAGTCGGTGGTTTTCCTCGAGGACGAATTGTGGAAATATATGGACCGGAATCATCAGGAAAAACCACATTAACTTTGACTGCAATTGCACAAGCACAGAAGAATGGTGGTCTTGCTGCTTTTGTTGATGTTGAGCACGCATTAGACCCTCAATATGCCAAAAAACTTGGAGTTAACATGGACAATCTTTTGGTCTCACAACCAAGTTCAGGAGAAGAAGCTTTGAGAATCGTTGAAACACTAGTCCGGTCGAATGCATTAGATGTCATAGTCCTTGACTCAGTAGCAGCGCTTGTTACCAAGCAAGAATTAGACGGTGAAATTGGTGACTCGACTGTTGGGGCGCAAGCGAGATTAATGAGTGCCGCAATGCGTAAACTGACTTCAATAATAGCTAAGGCTAGGACCACGTGTATTTTCACTAACCAGATTAGAGAAAAAATTGGAGTCATGTTTGGTAATCCTGAAACAACACCTGGTGGACGTGCACTTAAATTCTACAGTTCAGTGAGAGTAGATATAAGAAGAATTGGAGCGATTAAGAATACTGATGGCTCAGTATCAGGAAATCGAACAAGACTTAAGGTTGTTAAAAACAAAGTAGCCCCACCATTCACTGAAGCAGAATTTGATATCATGTATAATGAAGGGATTTCTGCAGTTGGTTCGTTACTGGATTTAGCTTTAGAACACGGCATTTTACTAAAAAGAGGATCATGGTTTAGCTATAATGGTGAACAACTTGGCCAGGGAAGAGACGCTACAAAAGAGGCGATCAAAAGTAATGAAAAGTTATACGGTGAGATAGAGTCAGCAGTCCAAAAAGCGATGAACGGGGAACTTGATTCGGAGGATGAATCTATCGAGTTTTGAAATTGAACACATTACCCATTAAGAGAGCGACTACCTAGGTGGTCGCTCTTTTTTTATGCTAAATAAGTAGAATAATAATAATGAAAAATCGGTCCATTTTGAGGGCCGGTCCAGTGTATAATTGTAGATTTCATCTGAAATTTAAAATTCCAAACTAAAGATTCTAGTTGCCTCAAAGGCTCCTAATCAATAAGAGTCAATGGGAACACTTAAACTTTGATATCGTTTATGAATATTGGTACTCCGCTAACAAATAATTCGACTAAAGTTCTATTATGCGGTTCGGGCGAGCTAGGTAAAGAAGTTGCTATCGAATTACAACGATACGGATGTGAAGTTATCGCTATTGATCGCTATGATAATGCTCCAGCAATGCAGGTAGCACACCGGTCTTACTCCATTGATATGCTTGATGAAAAGGCACTGCGCTCAATCATAGAAAAGGAAAAACCAAATTTGATTGTTCCAGAAGTAGAAGCCATTGCGACTAATGTTCTGGTGGATCTTGAAAGCGAAGGGTTTAATATTATACCTACTGCAAGAGCCACTAGTCTGACGATGAATAGGGAAGGGATTCGAAAGCTTGCAGCTGAAGAACTTGGTCTGAAAACCTCACCATATCGATTCGCATCCAACAAGTCAGAATTCGACCAAGCAATTCAAGAAGTCGGTATTCCTTGTGTTGTTAAACCTATTATGAGTTCCTCTGGCAAGGGACAAAGTACGATAACCGCTGAAGACCAAATTGAAGATTCTTGGCAATACGCACAGGAGGGTGGTCGAGCAGGTGCAGGAAAAGTTATTGTTGAGGGGTTCGTTGAATTTGATTACGAGATTACTCTTCTCACGGTACGTCATAAAAACGGTACATCTTTTTGTGAACCGATCGGTCACGTGCAATCCGATGGCGATTATAGACAAAGTTGGCAACCACAGCCGATGACTGATGATGCCTTATCAAGTGCTCAAAAAGTTGCTGAATCCATTACATCAGCACTTGGAGGTTATGGCATTTTCGGAGTCGAACTCTTCGTTAAGGGTGATGAGGTCATTTTTAGTGAAGTGTCACCACGTCCTCATGACACGGGGCTAGTAACATTAATTTCACAGGATATTTCTCAATTTGCGCTTCATGCCAGAGCTATTTTAGGTCTTCCAATTCCAAACATCATGCAACATGGGCCCTGTGCTTCTAGTGTAATTCTTGGTGATGGTCATTCAGAGGAAATCTCATTTAATGGTGTCGATAAGGCGCTGAATGAGCCTGATACCCAGATCCGTTTATTCGGAAAACCCAGTATTTCTGGGAGGAGAAGATTAGGCGTGACAGTTGCAAGAGGTCAGTCAATCGATGAAGCCAAAGAAAAGGCGATTCGAGCCAGTGAATCCGTTGATATTAAATATTAGTCACCTAAATATTTGAATTTTCTCTTGCACTTAAATTTCAATAGGCTAGAAGAGAACTCCGCATAACGCTGACGCGGAAGCTTAACATAAAGATTTTAGCCTTGGAGGCTTCCGGTAGCGGAAGCCTTTTTATTTATAAATTAGTTAAGAATTCAACTTTTGCCCCTAGAAAACCAGAAATAATGGAATTTATAGCCGAAACCATCGCAGATTTATCGCCCTCTCTCACTCTTTCAATTACGAGCCAAGCAAAACAAATGCGCGAAGATGGTATCGACGTGTGTAATCTTGGTGCAGGAGAGCCCGATTTTGATACACCTCAGCATATTAAAAATGCCGCTATTGATGCCTTACAGGACGGCCAAACTAAATACACAGCAGTAGCTGGATTGAAAGCATTAAGAGAAGGTATCGCTAAAAAATTCAAAGATGAAAACCAAATCGATTACGCGCCTGAAGAAATTGTTGTAAATTGTGGCGCTAAGCATTCCTGCTTCAATGCAATTATGGCCTGCTGCGATGCTGGAGATGAGGTTATCATTCCTTCCCCTTATTGGACTAGTTATCCTGAGATGGTAAATGCAGTAGGTGCTAAACCCGTTTTTGTAGAAACAAAGCAGGAAAATAATTGGAAAATAACACCGGAAGAATTTGATAATTCGATGACCGGTTCTACCAAAATGATTATCATTAACTCCCCAAACAACCCCACAGGTGCCGTATATTCGAAAGAAGAATTGGCGGCAATTGGTGAAGTTGCAGCATCAGAAGATATTCTAATTCTATCTGATGAAATTTACGAAAAGCTTGTTTATGGAGAAGCCGAACATGTAAGCATGGCTTCAATAAGTGAAGAAATTAAAAGACTCACCATTACAATTAATGGATTTTCTAAGGCCTATTCAATGACTGGATGGCGCTTGGGATATACTGCAGCCAATAAGGAGATTGCGGAAGCTATTGATACCATTCAAAGTCACAGTACATCCAACCCAACAACATTCGCTCAGTACGGTGCGATAGCCGCCCTCTCAAGCGATCAGTCTGAAATATCAGATATGGTTGAAGAATATGATATACGCAGACAATATGTATTAGGACGCCTTAACTCCATCGCAAACGTTTCTACTATTGAACCTGCCGGTGCTTTCTACTTCCTAATAAATATTGATAAAACGGGAATTAAATCAGTCAATTTTGCGGAAAAACTTCTCAGCCGTATGCAGGTTGCAACAGTCCCTGGAATTGCTTTTGGTAATGACCAAAGTATTCGTATAAGCTACGCAACCAGCTTGCCAGTCATAAAAGAAGGTCTTGATAGGCTTGAGGAATTTTGCCGAGCTCATTAATTATCTAAAGAGTAAAATAAATATTAGCTAATTGTAAGCATTCCGCCAAATTATATGGCTACATGCTTCCTCAATTGACTACTCAGATACCTGGCCCGAGGTCTCGTATTCTGGGTGAACAGTTGGGCCGATATGAATCTAGAAATATTACCTATGTCTCCGATGAGTTTCCAATCTTCTGGGATAGGGCTGAGGGTTCTAATGTTTGGGATGTAGATGGAAACTGTTTCCTTGATTTAACTTCAGCTTTTGCTGTTTCTTCACTAGGTCATAGAAATCCAAAAATAATTGAAGCCTTAAGTAGTCAGGCTAATAAGTTATTGCATGGCATGGGTGATGTTCACCCTACAGAACTTAAAGTTGAGTTGTGTAAAAAAATTAGCGAGATAACTTTCGAGAGGTGGACAGGAAAAGTTGGTAAATCGATTTTAAGCTCCAGCGGAAGTGAGTCTATAGAGAGCGCTTTGAAAACGGCGTTTTTAGCTACCGGTAAAGAAGGAATTATTTGCTTCGAGGGTTGCTACCACGGAACTAGCATTGGAACGTTAGCAGCCAGTGGACTACCGAGATTTAGAGAGCCATTTTCGAAACAAATCAATCAACATGGATATGTGGCACCTTATGGTTCACAAGGATTAGCTCAATTGCTTGATTTAGTTAAGTCCAATAACATTGGTGCAATTATTGTTGAACCTATTCTAGGAAGAGGTGGAAAAATTGTTCCAGATGATGATTTTTTACCGGCACTTAGGACCATCTGTGATGAACATAAAATAATCCTTATTGCTGATGAGATTTATACGGGCTTTAACCGAACAGGAAAACTTTTCGCAAGTGATCACTGGAATGTTGTACCCGATATAATCTGTCTTGGGAAAGCATTAGCTGGTGGCTTTCCTTTATCAATTTGTACCGCTAAATCAGAGATAATGGATTTCTGGCCAGAGTCTGATGGTGAGGCAATTCATACATCAACTTTTTTGGGAAACCCCCTCGGCTGTGCAATGGCGTTAGAATCAATCTCTATCCACTCAGATCCATCAGTATCTGATACCGTGAACCAAAAAGGTCTACTCTTTAGAACGGCTTTGAATAATATTTCTCACAACTCTAAGGGGAAGATTAGAGGTCTTGGATTAATGCTGGGAATCGAAATATTAAATGATTCTGGCAACCCTGATGGGGAACTTGCTTCAGTAATAATAAAGGATTCGTTAAGGTCAGGCATCATCACACTAGCTGATGGGCCAGCCGGTCATGTGTTGGCCATTGCTCCTACTTTTTGTATTTCAGAGGAAGAAATAGAATGGTTTGTTAATTGGCTCGAGAAAAGGCTTAAGCTTTCCAACTGAGTGCTCCTTTTTTCCAGGCATAGAGATATGCAATAAGGAGAATTCCCACAAAACCAGACATGCTCAAAAAGGCCATTTTTGCCTGCCCGGCTTCAATGAATGAATTGAAGGAAACCGCCCAAGGGTACATAAAAACTACCTCAATATCAAAAATTACAAATAGCATTGCTATGACGTAAAATTTTACACTGAATCTTGGCTTTGCTTCTCCGATTGGGAGCATCCCACACTCATAAGCACTATCTTTAATCTGATTTGATTTGGCGCTTTTACCTAATAACACGCTAACCAAAAGAGTCGAAACCGCAAAACCCGTTGCGATTCCTAGTTGTATTAATACAGGTATGTATTGATCTAACATTCTATTTTAAAATAACGAATACTTCCCGGTAATTATCAACAAAACTATTCAATAAAAAAGGCAGGAACACATTTGTGTTCCTGCCTGTAAATGTTTTTAGTTATTTTAGGCTTGTTGTTTAGCTTGTTGAGCAGCTATGTAGGCACTTGAAGCCTTCTCAATTCCCTCTAAACCTGTGTAACTCTTGCCCTTCTTTTCTACTAACCCTCTAGTGACAAGATTTTGAAGTTTTTCATATGCGCGTAAGCGAAGCATTTCTTCTCCACCGCTAACGGCATTTTTTTCTTTTAGATTTTCATACACAAGCCCAAACAAGTTATTAAATTCAAGAGCTGTATCGTTTTCGTTGAGCACAACAACCAATTCGTCGGTTACGTGATCAGGTATTCTCCGGGAAAACCGGGTTCTGCGTGTTGTAGCCATATTTAATGTATTTTATCACAATCGCTTCTCAAATACCACGTTTAAAGACTCATTTGAAAGCCGAATGGCGTGAGATTCGATTGGGGCGCGTATAATAGCTGCAAAAATCAAAAAAACCAGTTTCTTTTGTTTATTTTTTATTGAGAGGGCGTTTTTAGGTCTCCTATTGCCCATAATCCTTTGGAGTTAATTAGAAAAACCTCCCTGCTGACCGGATATGTCGCATCTAGAAACATCTGATAAAATGCTTTTTTATAAGTGTTTAAGCGATTTTTGCCTGCTTGCATAACTAAAATAGTGCTTCGATTAGGAATAATTACCCACAAATCAGAGCCAAAGTTTTCTTTAAAAAGATCACGAAATGGCTGCGTATTTACTGAACTGACAATTGACGGATTATCAGACTGAATGAGGGCATATTCAATTTTACCAGTTGAATCTTTAATATACTCAGGTTTAACGGATTTAATGACAGATGTTGCATTAATAAGAGCTTTTTGCCTAAATTCTTTCCAACCCTTGCTAAATTTCTGTCTGAATTCTTCGGCTTTGAAATAATTTACCCCTAATTCGCCTAAGTATCCTGCGCTATAAACAGTGTGGCGGGCATCTGGAATCATCATAACCACTTCGGATCTCATATATCTGGGCTGTATAATTAAAATCGGAGGAGACGATTTTTGAGATTTACTAGTTTTTTTTGTACTCTCTTGATCTAATCTTTGAGCAAGACCTAATTCCGCAATTAATGAAAATATCAACAGAAAGGATATGAACGACCAATTCATGATAAATATTTATTAAGAAATTTAATAATTATACTCTGCATAGAGTACATCAATTTGTTAAAAGGCTCTGATATTTTTCGTTTATTCACCGATACCAATGATTACCTACTTAAATGGAGAGTTATCTGAAATAATTCCTGGAAGATTAACAATAGATGTTAATGGAGTCGGTTATGAAGTTTTAGTTCCGTTATCCACCAGTGATAAAATGCCTGATAAGGGTGAGAAACTCCTAATACTGACGCATCTACATATTCGCGAACAAGAACAAACGTTATTTGGATTTGCTACTAACGAAGAACGTGATCTTTTTCGTCTTTTAATCAATAGAGTTTCAGGAATAGGACCTAAACTTGGCTTGGCTATTTTAAGTGGAATGTCAGTGGATGATTTTAAAAATTCTGTGATAGGTGGAGATATTACAAGTCTCTCAAAAATAAGCGGCTTAGGAAAAAAAACTGCTGAAAGAATTATACTTGAGTTAAAAGATAAGGTCGGAGTTACTGAAACTTGGACTGCGGCAAAAGAAAATTCTAATAGTTCAGAGCGTATTGTCCATGATGCCGTCTTGGCGCTCATTTCTCTTGGATACAAACAAGCCGAAGCACTGAAGGCAGTAAATGGAATTAAGGATGCAAATTCAACTAGTATTAGTTCTGATGAATTGATTAGATCTGCTCTACGAGCGATGAAGTAGTCTATTCGCTTATCAAAAGCATTTATCGATAATGGCTAACGATATCAATGAAGTAGATAAAAAAAGGGTAGATTTTATCCAAAATTCGTTTCCAAAGAATGGACTTTTTCAGGGTAAGGCCTGGAGGACTACCCCTTATCCTGTAGTACTATCTAAAAAAACTTCCAAGCAAATCCATGAACTGGGGAATTATCTCCTCCATTACCTGAGAGCTTGTAATACAATTTATCATCAAAGTATTGGAGGTAAGGCGCCAGATTGGATTGCACGCTATCTAGATGCGGGAAAACCTAATAGCATTCTTGAACAAGGTAGACATAAAGCATTTAGAAACGCTATTCCAAGAGTAATTAGACCTGATATCATTCTTGGAGATGAAGAATTTGCTATAACTGAACTCGACAGCGTTCCAGGAGGCATAGGATTGACCGCATGGTTGAACAAAACCTATTCTTCACTGGGTGAGGATGTCATTGGTGGAGCGATGGGTATGGTAGAGGGTTTTACAAGTATCCTTCCAAAAGGAGGTGATATTTTAATTAGCGAAGAGGCATCAGATTACCTTCCAGAGATGGAATGGCTGATAGATGAGATAAAGTCTAGTGATGCGAATAACGATTATGATATCCTGAGTGCAGAGACTTATAAAATTAGGGATAGAGACATATACAGATTTTACGAACTTTTTGATCTGAAAAATATACCACCAGCAGATGATATTTTTAATCATGCAGCAAATAATAAGATTAATCTGACCGCACCCCACAAAGCATATTTAGAAGAAAAAATGTGGAGTGCTTTATTACATTCAAGAGCACTGCGTCGCAATTGGATAAACTTAATGCGACAATCGTATTTAGATAAACTTCAATCATATTTTCCCTATAGCTGGATCATGGATCCAAGCCCAGTTCCTCACTATGCTGAGTTACCTGGACTTGGAATTAACAATTGGAATCAATTGGGTGAGTTTACCAAAACCCAAAGAGAGCTAGTTCTCAAAATTAGTGGGTTTTCAGAACTCGCTTGGGGTAGTAGAAGTGTCAAAATTGGTCATGACCTATCCTCTAATCATTGGAAGGGTTCGGTCGAAACTGCAATTAGTGATTTTCCTAATCAACCCTGGATATTACAAAAGTATAAAAAAGGGAAGGCCTTCGAACACCCTTACTGGAACGAAGAAGATAACAAAATTATTAGGATAAAAGTAAGGGCAAGACTTTGCCCATATTACTTCGTTTCCTCGAGCAATGAATCGATTTCAGATGTTAAGCTAGGTGGAATTCTAGCCACCCTAGTGCCTGCAGATAAAAAAATTATTCATGGCATGAGTGAAGCTATAATGGCTCCTTGCATTGAGGAAAAATAAATTAAGCCGTTTCGTCTTCTTCTATCAAGATTTTGGATTTTGATTCCACGATTCCTGACATCAATGAGCTATTGGGTATATTTA
>JACETS010000081.1 GCA_013911195.1 Verrucomicrobiales bacterium
TGCTGAATCACCCTGATTGATGGTCAAATAAGCAAGGCTAGCAGCCATGAATTTGGCATATTCAAGTTTGGTCAATCCGTTAGCATTAGAGCCGTATGTCATTGACTTACTTCCATCAAGTAACAGGTTTGCTACAAAGTTGGTTTCTGCATCGAATTGCTTGATGTAATAACGATTAAATCTAGCATAAGCCTTCCAGTCAATGTGCCTTGTTTCATCTCCAGCAACATATTGTCTATAAGCAGAAAATTCACTGCTTATACCTCTCGCAGGGCTCTTGTGGGAGCCTATTCTTAAACCCTCTACGACTTGCCTCGCTACGATTTCAAGGCTGCCGATTTGTTTGAGTTTTTCAGGGTCTAGATATTTTTTCTTATGCTGCGCCATGGAGTTCTTCACCCTCAGGTGTCACTTCAAGTAGTTGCTCGATTACTGAGTCAGTTGTTTCTCCGTCTGATTGTGCAAGGAAATTTAATCCCATGCGGTGACGAAGAACAGGCTTCGCAAGGGCTTTGATGTCATCAAGTGATACGTTCATGTTGCCATGCAAAGCGGCTCTAGCTTTTGCTCCTGTAATAAGGTTCAAACAAGCGCGCGGACCACATCCCCATGAAACATAGTTTTTAACCACTTCAATAGGATTGTCACTATCTGGTCTGGTATTTCTAACGAGTGTCGCAACATATTGAAAGAGGTGCGGAGTAACATGAATTCTTGATACGACATCTTGGAGTGCGATGATTTCTGCTTTTTTAAGAACTGATTTCATCGCATTAGTTACTCCAGAAGTCACTGACTCCATGATTTCAATTTCCTCGTCAAAGGTTGGATAATCGACATGAATCTTAAACATGAATCGATCGAGTTGAGCTTCAGGAAGTGCGTATGTACCTTCTTGCTCAAGTGGATTCTGTGTAGCTAGAACAAAGAAAGGCGGATCTAAGATATAATCATCACCACCAGCAGAAACTTTTTTCTCTTGCATGGCTTCAAGCAGAGCTGCTTGCGTCTTTGGCGGTGTTCTGTTTATCTCATCAGCAAGAATCATATTCGCAAAAATTGGTCCTTTGCTGAACTGGAATTTACGCTGTCCTGATACAGGATCATCTTGAAGAAGTTCAGAGCCAGTGATGTCTGATGGCATCAAATCTGGAGTGAACTGTATTCTTTTAAAGGATAGTGATAAACAATCGGCTATTGAGCTTACTAATAATGTTTTAGCAAGACCGGGAACCCCCTCAAGAAGGGCATGACCTTTGGATAAAATGGCAATTATCGTTTCGTCGATGACGTTATCCATACCAACGATCGTTTTTTTCAATTCTGCTCTTAAATTATCATTTGCTAAGCCTAATTTTTTTACAGCATCTAAGTCGCTTTTAGCACTCTTAGTTTTTGATACGGCCTTTTTTGCAGCTTTCTTTTTAGTCGTTGCTTTCTTTGCAGCTTTTTTGGTCATGGATTTGTATGTTTCAAGTGAATTATTAAGTGTTTCGTAGATTAACCTACTAAAGATTTTTATGTCTTAAGTGTTTCAATTCTTAAAATAAAATTAATATCAGGTTAATATAAAAAACCCGCTTTTTTAATAATTGTATGAATTTAAGTGTTTTGTGAAGACAAAAAAAGGCGTGCCGTTTGATGGCACGCCTTTTGTGATTTGTTTTTCCTATAATAAAAGGAAATTACATCATTCCACCCATTCCGTGGTCATGTCCGTGTCCTGCATCAGGCTCTTCCTTTTCTGGAAGATCAGTGATCAAACACTCTGTAGTTAGGAGTAGACCTGAAATGGAGGCTGCGTTCTGAAGCGCTGAGCGAGTCACCTTAGTTGGGTCAACGACACCAGCTTTGATGAGGTCCTCGTACTTATCAGTAGCAACGTTGTATCCCTTTGTACCGGTCTTTACGTTTTCTACGATTAGTGCGCCTTCACGGCCAGCATTTGTAGCAAGCTGTCTAAGAGGGGCTTCGATTGCTCTTTCAACAATACCTGCACCTGTCTTCTCATCACCTTTAAGCTTAAGCTTAGTGACTGCAGCTTGTGCACGTACAAGTGCGGTTCCACCGCCAGCTACGATACCTTCTTGAACTGCGGCACGGGTCGCGTGAAGAGCATCTTCAACTCTTGCCTTTTTCTCTTTCATTTCAGTTTCTGTGGCTGCACCTACGTTGATAACTGCAACACCTCCTGCAAGTTTAGCAAGACGCTCCTGAAGTTTTTCTCTGTCGTAATCAGAAGTAGTCTCTTCAATCTGGGTACGGATCTGGTTAACTCGCCCAGTGATATCTTTTTGTTTTCCACCACCTTTGATGATTGTAGTTTCTTCTTTACCAATTGAGATACGGCTAGCTTTACCGAGGTCTTTGACTTCAAGGCTTTCAATCTTAATTCCAAGGTCTTCAGTAATGAATCTGCCTCCTGTGAGAACAGCGATATCTTCAAGCATTGCCTTACGTCTGTCACCAAATCCAGGTGCCTTAACAGCAGCTGCCTTGAGTGTTCCTCTCATGTTGTTAACGACGAGTGTAGCGAGTGCTTCACCTTCAACGTCTTCAGCAATGATAAGTAAAGGTTTGCCAGCCTTTGCGACTTTTTCCAAAAGAGGAAGCATGTCTTTGAGGTTACTGATTTTCTTTTCAAAGATTAGAATCAGCGCATCATCAAAGTCACACTCTTGAGTGTTTGGATCAGTAACAAAGTAAGGAGAAAGGTATCCTTTGTCGAATTGCATACCTTCAACAACGTCGAGTGTAGTTTCGATGCTCTTCGCTTCTTCGACAGTAATGGTACCGTCTTTTCCAACCTTATCCATTGCGTCAGCGATAATCTTTCCGATTTCGCTGTCCCAGTTAGCAGATACGGTTGCAACTTGTTCAATTTCTTTGCTCAATTTAACAGGCTTAGAGATTTTTTGGAGCTCTGCAACCAATGCTTCAGTGCCTTTAAGAATTCCTCTCTGAAGTGATATAGGATTTGCTCCTGCAGTCACATTACGGAGACCTTCTTTGTAAATTGCCTCTGCAAGCACAGTAGCTGTAGTGGTTCCATCACCAGCAATATCGGATGTCTTGGATGAAACTTCACGAATAAGCTGTGCGCCCATGTTTTCGTAAGGATCATCAAGTTCGATTTCTTTCGCAACAGTTACACCATCTTTGGTGATTGTTGGAGAACCAAACTTTTTATCCAGAATCACATTACGGCCAGCAGGTCCTAATGTGCTTTTGACCGCTTGGGCCAGTTTTTCCACTCCACGCAAGAGTCCTTGGCGAGCGGCTTCGTCGAATAGCAGTTGTTTAGCCATTTTTTTTAATATTAAATCTATATTTGAGGTTTATTGGGTTATCCGATGATGGCAAGGATATCAATCTCGTTAACAATGAGAAGATCCTTTCCGTCGATCTTTATATCTGTGCCACCATATTTCGATATGAGGACTTTGTCTTTTTTCTTAACGGTGAACTCTATGTCGTTACCGTTCTCGTCTTTGCCGCCAGTGCCAAGGCCTACGACTTCAGCTTCCTGTGGTTTTTCCTTAGCGGTATCAGGAATGATAATTCCACCAGAGGATTCTTCTTGCTCGTCTAGGCGCTTGATTAACACGCGCGGTCCGAGGGGTTGGATTTTAGTAGCCATTTTTGTTAGTTACTTAGTTAGTTATTTGTTTATTTGTTTGTTAGATTAATTCCGCACATGCGGAGTTGGGTTTCATTCGTAGGCTCACGCCGTACGGAAATTTTTATTTTTCTTCATCAACAACTTCAGCCTCGACTACTTTACCTTTGGCAGGTTTTGGTTCGCCTTCTGCCTCTTCCGGAGGAGCATTGCTTTCAGTAGTCGTTTGGGGTTCTTCTTGAGAATAAAACTTCTGGGCTAATGGCATGAAAGCATTCTGCAATTCTTCTTGAGCCTTTTTAGTTTCTTCAAGGTTGTCTTTTTCAACTGCTTCTTTGACTTTTTTGATAGCCTCTTTGACAGGTGCAGTCTCCTCATCAGTTAGCTTATCTTTATGTTCAGTTAATTGTTTTTCACACTCATGAGCTAGTGATTCAGCCTGGTTTTTTATTTCTACAGCCTCTTTGCGGTTCTTGTCCTCTTCTGCATGCTTTTCAGCTTCTTGTTTGGCTTTTTCTATTTCTTCATCACTTAATCCGCTAGAACCTTCGATAGAAATTTTCTGCTCTTTACCGCTTCCTTTGTCTTTGGCGGAAACATGAAGAATGCCGTTAGCATCAATGTCAAAGGTGACTTCAATCTGAGGTGTTCCCCTCTGGGCTGGAGGTATACCATCAAGTCTAAAATTACCTAAGAGTTTGTTGTCGTTAAACATGGATCGTTCTCCCTGACAGATCCGTATATCCACTGCAGGCTGATTGTCTGCAGCTGTCGAGAAGACTTGGCTTGTTTTCTTCGGGATTGTGGTATTTCTCTCAATCATTGGAGTTGCAATGGCCCCTTCGGTTTCAATCGAGAGACTCAAAGGAGTCACGTCTAATAGAAGAACATCCTTAACATCGCCTTGAAGAACACCGCCCTGAATCGCAGCTCCGATAGAAACAACTTCGTCAGGGTTAACACCTTGGTGAGGATCTTTGCCAGCAATTTCTCGAGCAATTTCCACGACTCTAGGCATTCTGGTCATTCCACCTACGAGAACTAGTTCACCTATTTCAGATGCATTAACTTCAGCTTCTTTAAAACATTCAAGAACAGGACCTTTAGTTCTGTCAAAAAGATCATCGGTCATTTGTTCGAGTTTGGATCGGCTGAGCTCTTTTTGAATGTGCTTTGGACCGGTCTGGTCAGCGGTTACGAAAGGTAGGTTGATTTCGTATGTCTGAGCTGAGGAAAGAGCAATTTTTGCTTTTTCCGCTTCTTCTTTAATTCTTTGGATGGCATCGGGTTGGCCAGTAAGATCAATGCCACTATCAGATTTAAACTCATCAACAATCCAATCTATAATGGCATTGTCCCAATCGTCACCACCGAGTTGAGTGTCACCGTTAGTAGCGAGAACCTCAAATACACCTTCTCCAATTTCTAATACAGAAATATCAAAAGTGCCTCCTCCAAGGTCGTATACCGCTATTCTCTCATCACTCTTTTTATCGAGACCGTAAGCGAGAGAGGCCGCAGTCGGTTCATTGATGATTCGTCTAACCTTTAGTCCAGCGATTTCGCCTGCTGCTTTGGTAGCGTTTCTTTGTGAATCATTAAAATATGCAGGGACAGTGATTACGGCTTCAGTAATTGTTTCACCTAATTTTGCTTCAGCGTCTGATTTAAGTTTACCTAGGATCATTGCTGCTATTTCCTGAGGGCTATAAATCTTTGACTCACCGTCGACTTCGACCTGAATGTGAGCATCACCATTATCAGCTTCGACAATTGTGTAAGGAGTGCGTTTGTCGGAATCAGACAACTCGCTGAATTTGCGTCCAATGAGTCGCTTGGCCGAAAAAATTGTGTTAGCAGGGTTGGTTATGGCTTGCCTTTTGGCAGCTTGGCCAACGACTCTTTCTCCACCTTTAGTGAAAGCTACAACAGACGGAGTTGTGCGAGCTCCTTCGGAGTTTTCTAATACCGTCGGTTCTCCTGCTTCCATTATGGCCATACAAGAATTGGTTGTTCCGAGATCTATACCTAAGATTTTACTCATAATTAAAAAAATTTGGTTTTGTGGACTTTAATCCTAGTAATATAAGTGCATTAGTTATGCCAAGTGGCTTTAGGTATTTATATATAACTAATTATCAATAGGTTATGAATTAATCGTGAATTTAAAACCTGTATAATTACCACCATAAAGAGACACAATGACTCAATTAAGTGAGTCAAAATGACGCTAGTGGAACTTTTGTCCGTATCATTCACTAATAAAACCGATCATGACAATTTATCGTTTATTTGAGGCAATTTATCACTATAGTGTAAAAATAATGGAAGAGCCAAAAATAGCCGCTAAAGAACCAATTGCTGTAGAAGTTGAAGCTGGGAAAAAATATTTTTTCTGCTCGTGTGGGCAATCTGCTAATCAGCCTTTTTGTGATGGGGCTCATTCAGGTACTGATTTCCAACCCTTAGCATTTACTGCAGAAAAAACTGGCAAAGCTTTTCTTTGTCAGTGCAAGAGATCATCTAATGCCCCTTATTGTAATGGAGCGCATGCATCGATCTCCTAATAATATCTAGTTTAACAAATCCAAGTCACTGTATGAATGAGTGGCAACCAATTTGTTTGTCATATTTCTGGCACAAAGTAGATCATTGATATTATCATGCGCAAAGTATGGATTTCAATGATTCCAGGGTGATTCAAAGCAAGAGAGCTTTCATCAAAATCCTCTTTGTACTGCTCACTATAAATCTATTATGGATAGGTTCATCAGTTGCTCAAAATAAATGGATTCAAAGTTATAACTCTGGATACATAGACAAGAAGGGAAAATTTGCGGGAGGTAGTGAAATCATGCACTTGGTGAGTCACGAGGGCAAAATATATGCTGCTAATGGTTACTGGATGGATGCTCGTTGGGTAATCCCTCCAATAGGGCAAAGACAATCAGCACAAGTTTTGCGACTAGATTCTTCAGAATCAGAATGGCAAGTGGATCTAGATACCGGCTTGTCCAATGATCATGGGCTGGAGTACATGAAAGGAAACGTTTTAAAATCGGTTACTTTTACGAGAGATGAAAATGGGAATAAATTAGAGGAGCCTGTTAATCTTCTCGTCATGGCTTCAGGAGCTAATTTTGAGAGAGGGGGAGCGGTTTCGTCTTGGGTAAGGGATGATGATTTAGGAACTTGGCATCATACCTTAGTCAGGCATGGTTCTACTAATGGAGGAGTGCGGTGGGTGCCGCGTGACATGGAAGTACATATTGATAAAGTGACAGGAAGAGAAAAGATATTTATGTCTCTAGGTAATCCTGGTATCGTATCAGGTACTTATAACCAAAATATTCCAGGTAAAATTAGATGGGATAATCATGTTGAGTATCCGTTTTTAGATGTGGGAAGTTTTAGGACCAGGCCTTTGGGAATGGCCATTGCGAATAGGTCATTATTCTTTTCTGAGGGAGGAGCTATTTTTAAGAGAATAGATGGTAGAGTTCCAAAATATATTAAAGTTTTAGATTTTCATGAGGATTCAGATACTGATGTAGGAGGTATTAGAGGATTGACAGCTATCGAAAATCCCAAAGGTCCTGGTCAGTCTTTACTTTTTCTTTGGGCGCCCGGTGATAGGTCCGAGTGTCAGGTCAAAAGGTTAGATCCTGTAGGTAACGGTAAATACAAAGTTCACAATGAGATAAAGCTAATCGATTTAATGGGCGATCATTTAGGAGCCGAGATAACCTATACCTTGGGTGCTCACAATATGATGTATTCTTTTATAGATGTAGAAAAAGGTAAGAAAGTTCATCTGATTGGTTTTCAGGGTAATATAAAAACCAAAAAGCATTTACGCTGGAAGGGGAGTGCTCTTTATGCTGGGGCATTGTACGCGGTTCGTCAGGAGGACCAGACTTACAAAGTGTTAGAAGTTAATAATGATTTTAGACCGGGCAAAAGGCCTTTAGTTGCTCCTCGTGCCTTTTGTTATTCACCATTTGGTGATGATCAAATTTATTTCGGAGGCCATGATTCAAGTCGTAAGGTTTCCGATAATATGGCTTGGATCTTCAACGCTTCTAGTGAAGTGGCTCTGGGGAAAAAGAAAGGCAAAGAGAGTTCAAACACAAAGATAAATAATACTACTAATACAAAACTTCTTAACGGTCCTATCTACGAGTTGAGAATTTATTCCGCTAATGAGGGGCGATTTGGTAATCTTATCGAACGTTTTAGAAATCATACCCATTCTTTATTTAAAAAGCATGGACTAGAGGCCATAGGTTATTGGATACCAACTGAGGGGCCTGCGCTCAAGCGACGAAGGTTTATCTATATTCTAAAGCATCAATCGCGGCATGATGCCTATGTCAATTGGGTCAATTTCTCAAATGATAAAGAATGGGAGAGGGTTCTAGATCAACCAAAATTTCAAGGTCTCTTGTCTCTTAAGCCGATCAGCTTATTCATGAAAGAATCAGAATTTTCATCTCTTGTCAGAAACGGGATTGAAAAGACCGGCGGAGTTTACGAATTACGAACTTACGTCTCCGAAAAAAATAAAATAAAACTACTCGAAGAGCGATTCAGTAAGAGTACGGCATCACTCTTTAATAAGCATGGAATGAAAAATATTTATTACTGGACTGCTTTTGATGAGTCTCAGTCAAAAAATACTCTCATCTATCTTTTACATCACTCAAATCGCGAACAAGCTGATTCGAATTGGAAATCTTTTAATGAAGATGCTAGTTGGAAAGAATTTTTACTTAATTCACAAACTAATGGTCCTTTAATTTCAAAACCCCCAGAGAGGATATATCTAAAGCCAATGGACTTTTCTCCATTGAATTGATTGCGTGATTATTTTGGATCCTTTCGGAAAATTATTTTATAAACCTCCTCAGGGCTTCGGTTCTTTCCTGTTCGTTCATTGAACCATGGAGATCCGCCAGTAAAAATTAAACCTTCAGGAATTTTTTTTCCGTCTTTGACCCATTCTTGGAAACTAGGTATTTTGGTTTTTGTGTTTTTTTGATTTTCTAATTTGAGAAGATTTAATTCATTTTCCATCTTCTTTAACCGTGCTTTGTATTTAGCGAGGCCCTCAGGAGTGAATCGGGCTCTTTCCATGAAATCTTTCATTTCCCCAATTTTCTCCTCTAATTCTTTAATCTTAGAAACTTTGGAATTTTTTTTGTCTTTGGCTCGTCTTGGATCCTTAGCATCAGCGTCGATATTTTCTTGGATCCATCGGGCTAACGTCCCACTGCCTTGACCATATCCACCAGGTAGGACTCGACGGTCACGTGTTTGCCTTAGCGGGGGTTGGCCCCAATGTGCAGGATAAATTTTACCATTAGGAGCTTTGAAAGCTTTTTTGGCTAACTCAACTTCTTGAGAGTGGGCATTATAAAAGTTTAAAAGGACAATAAAAAATAGGCTTAATACTCTGATTAGTTTCATAATTACATCTATTATAACTTCATAACCTTGATCATTATTAGATATTTTTTGCAAAACTTGAAAAATTTAGAGAGGTAAGGTGAGAACCCCTAAAATGCATTCTCCCTATCTTACATTATTAGCATCGTATTGTAATGAGACGCTCTCCTTCTAAAATTACTAGCCAGTTGAAGACTGTGAGTGTCAAACCAGATCTGAATAAATACTTTTAAAAGCGAATTGCGCTAAAGATAATTTGCCGCTAACGGTCTAGCGAAGTTATGGGGCTTTGAAACTCAATTCCTAGGAATTATCCGAAATGATCGTTCTTCTTCCTTCCTTAATTTCAGCTTAAAACTACGAGCGCCACTCGAAATTTGTCCAAAAATACGGGAGGAGCTTTACTACAATTTTACCCAGTCCTTTTTTCGAGGAGCCAAAAATAACTAATGACAAAAAGTAAATATTTTAAAGAGTGGTTCGCACAACCGCGTCGCGATATTATTGCTGGGGCCGTAGTGGCGCTTGCACTCATTCCTGAGGCGATAGCCTTTTCCATTATCGCAGGTGTTGATCCTCAGGTAGGGCTCTATGCTTCCTTTTGTATGGCAGTATTGATCGCTTTCTTTGGTGGGCGATCTGGTATGATTTCTGCAGCAACGGGCGCCATGGCTCTGTTGATGGTGTTGCTAGTCAAAGAGCATGGTCTTCAGTATTTGCTGGCAGCTACAATCTTAACTGGTGTGTTTCAGATTTTGGCAGGGATCTTTAAACTTGGTAACTTGATGTGTTTCGTTTCTCGCTCGGTAGTGACAGGCTTCGTCAACGCTTTAGCGATTTTAATATTTATGGCTCAGCTTTCAGAATTTGTGGGGCAGGGTTGGTTGATGTATGCCATGGTTGCCTCTGGATTGTTAATTATTTATGGCCTTCCGCGTTTTACTACAGCTATTCCGTCGCCGCTCGTTTGTATCGTTGTGCTGACTGCAGTCTCAATGGCAATCGGACTCGATGGCTTATCTACAATCGGTGATAAGGGCGAACTCCCCGCAACGCTGCCAATTTTTCTGCTACCAGACATTCCCCTAAATCTTGAAACTTTAGCTATCATACTTCCTTACGTGATTCCGCTGACGGTAGTAGGGCTGCTGGAATCACTGATGACTGCGACGATAGTGGATGACTTGACCGACACTTCGAGTGACAAAAATATGGAGTGTGCAGGCCAAGGTATTGCTAATATTGGTGCTGGATTCTTCGGAGGCATGGCTGGATGCGCAATGATTGGACAGTCAATTATCAATGTTAAATCTGGAGGACGTGGGAGGTTATCGACATTTTCAGCAGGCATCATTCTCTTAATATTGATATTGGTGCTTGATGATATTGTGCGGCAGATTCCAATGGCTGCTTTAGTCGCAGTGATGATTATGGTTTCTATTGGTACATTTAGTTGGTCTTCGATCAAAAATCTCAAGATTCACAATCGCACTTCGAGCATTGTTATGATCGCCACTGTTCTTTCCACAGTTTATAGCCATAATTTAGCAATTGGTGTCGGTGTTGGTGTGTTGCTGAGTTC
>JACETS010000082.1 GCA_013911195.1 Verrucomicrobiales bacterium
ATCAAGTAGTATACTTTTGAGGGAAAAGAATTGAACAGTCGCTTTAACTCTATAATATAAGAATAATCCTTCCTTAGGATTACTTAAGGCTAATTATGAGTTAATTAGTTTGCCAATTCATTAACAATCAGCCCATAAAAAGTTATATCCAAGCATGTCTCTGACTCTAAGGTTAGCACTGTTCTTTTGTTTATATACAAACCTCAATGCTAAACCACTAATTTCAGGAAATGGATCAATTTCCTATCATAACACAAATAAGGAAACACTACCTCAGAATATAATTTATCGAACCAATCATTTAACTGGCCCTGTTCCTACTAATGACTGGTGGAGTTCAATTTTATGGGAAAAGTTTTCCTCCAACCATTTTCCTCATCCTTTTGCTCTCGATTATGACAAACAAGGACTAAGAATATTTTATCCCGGCAGTAGCATTAATGCTTTCGAGAAAGGGCTAGCTGCCGGAATGCCGGAATTAACGCAGGACTTAATCATTGCGACAAATACAAAAAAATTATTTAAAGAGGCACGCGTTCACGACTTCAGTGATTGGTTCGTAACGACTCATTTAGGAGATAAAAATAATTTTTTAAGGTTAACATACGGACATGGATCACCTTTCATTTTCGTGAATTTTAAAAACATCACCCCTTCGATTTTATTTTCATCAAATCCAATAATATGGAGCAAATCGAAAAATACAATTGGGTTAACCACTGACAAAGGGAATCATTATGGACTATTCATTCCAAAACGATACAAATGGGATGAATTGCAATCTAAGCAAATAAATGCAGGCGGTCCAAAAAGTGGTTTTTTCTCGCTAGCGTTACTACCGAATAATGATCAATCAACCCTAAAGTACTTCGGCAATTTTGCACATAATCATGTAGTAAACACTCATATCAATTGGAGCTTTAAAAATTCGGATTCAAGTGTTGTTACAGAATTCAAATTCGAAACAAAAGCTGTCTGCTCTTCAACTTTAAGTAACAACAAAACACTGACAGCGCTTTATCCCCACCAATGGAGAAGGTCAAAGAACCCTACAACAAAATATCATTACCAATCAGTGCGAGGAAAAATGAAATTGATGGAGGGTAACTCGTTTAAAATTAATTATGATTTTCCAGGCGTTCTTCCAAGTCTTCCTTTAGAAGTAAAAAATCTTAAAAAAGAACTACAAAATATTCTCAATTCAAAAAACCTAGCCAAGGACACCTATTGGGCAGGTAAGGCACTTGGCAATTTAGCGAGTGCCAGCTCAATTGCCGAAGTTTGTAACCACGATTCAATATCTGAAAGTATTAGAACTAAAATCAAATCAGAACTAAAAGATTGGTTCTCATATAGTGAGTTGAAGGGTGATAAACATTTTTATTATGACGAAAATTGGTCAACACTAACGGGAATTCCTCCAAGCTACGGATCAGCTAAAGAAATTAATGACCATCATTTCCATTATGGCTATTTTTTGCGAGCAGCCTCAGAAATCGCAAGGTTTGAGCCTGAATGGCTAAAAGAAAAAAACTGGGGATCCATTATCAATTTAATTATTCAAGACATAGCAAATACTGATCGACAAAATAAACACTTTCCCTTCTTAAGAAACTTTGATCCATACGCGGGTCACAGTTGGGCTTCAGGACATGCTAGATTCGCAGATGGAAACAATCAGGAATCCTCTTCAGAATCAATGAATGCATGGACTGGACTCATTCTACTTGGTCAGTTTACAAATAATACAAGATTGCGTGACCTCGGTATTTTTCTTTATTCTTCAGAATTGGCAGCCATAGAAGAATATTGGTTCGATATAAATAAAGAAAATCATCCAGAAAAAATAAAATCACCCTCGCTAGCTATGATATGGGGAGGGAAAAGCACCTATGAAACTTGGTTTTCAGATGCCCCTCATTGCAAGACTGGTATCAACATTTTACCCATTCACGGCGGCTCACTTTACTTGGGACGTTTTCCAAATTTCGTAAAAGAAAATTATGAATTTTCTTTAAACAATTCTAACGGAAAATGGGCAGGTTGGCCTAGTATTATGATGAGCTATGAGGCTCTATATGATGCAGAAAATTCTTGGAAGAAATGGAATGAATATGGAAAAAAAATGCCACTTGATTCCGGAAACACCAAAGCGAATACCATTCATTGGATTGAAAATCTCAGAAGACTTGGACAATTACAAAAAGACATCAAATGCGACTATCCAATTTCTGCCACTTTTAAATCTGACACAGGAACAATTACGCATGCTGTTTACTTAAATGGAGCAAAATCACTAAGAGTAAATTTTTCGAATGGGGCATCCTTTGATGCCCTTCCTGGAAAATTCACTATAAAAACAGTTAACTAATAATTGTCTCTAACTTAACTGTTGTATATTAGAATATTTTTTTTATTATCGGCACATTATTCAAATCAAATCCATTCCTCATTTTATGAAACCTTACCTAGCTTTCACTCTACTATCCGCAACATTAATTTTAAATTCATCTGCTAACGAAAAATGGACATCTCTCTTTAATGGTGAGTCCCTTGATGGATGGATACAAAGAGGAGGCAAAGCCAAATATTCAGTTGAAGACGGATGTATCGTTGGAAGAACAGTTCCAAAAACGCCAAACTCTTTTCTTTGTACAGAAAAGCAATATGGGGATTTTATTTTAGAGTATGAATTCAAAGTCGATCCCAGACTTAATTCTGGAGTTCAAATCAGAAGCCAAACAAAAGAGAGTGGAAGAGTATTTGGGTATCAAGTTGAAATTGACCCTGACACTAAACGCAATCGAATGTGGACTGGAGGAATATATGATGAGGCAAGACGAGGGTGGTTAAATGATTTGTCAAAAAATGAAAAGGCAAGAAAAGCCTTTAAGCCAAATGATTGGAATAAGATAAAAGTTCATGCTCATGGAGATTCAATTAGGACTTGGATTAATGGAGTTCCTGCCGCGGATCTCGTAGATTCAATGACACAATCAGGATTTATAGGTTTACAAGTTCATGGAATTGGAAACAAGAGTGATGGACCTTATGAAGTAAGATGGCGAAATATTAGAATCCAAGATATGGGTTCACATAAATGGAGCTCTATATTTGACGGTAAATCTCTGCAAGGTTGGAAAGCATTGCCAGGAGGAACATGGAATGTAGATGAAGGAAGAATAATTGGTAAAAGCCCAAAAGAAGAGAAGCGTCATGGTATTCTTTTAACCGAAAGAACATTCGAAAACTTTACAGTTAGAGCTCAGTTCAAAGTCAACAGCGGTGACTCAGGTTTTTATTTTAGATGTGAGCCTGTACCTGGAGGAGTTTCTGTTCATGGTTTCCAGGTCGAGGTAGATTATTCCCAGGAAACTGGAGGCCTTTATGAAACAGGGGGAAGAGGTTGGGTCAAGAAACCGACAAAAGAGGAAATTCCAAAGAAAAAATACAATCCAGGTGAATGGACTTCATTAAACTTGAGTGCACATAACGGTAGAATCGTTGTTCACATAAATGGTCAAAAAACGGCTGAACTCATTAACGACAAAGGCAGAAAATCTGGACATATCGGATTACAGCTCCACGGAGGGGATACGATGGACGTGGAGTTTAAAAATATCGAAGTCTTAGAAACAGAGTCTAAATAGTCGTCTAAAATCGGTAAATTATAGTATATTTTCACATTATTTTATAATTTCCATAATTTTCATTGTTTCTATTATTATTTTTGTTAAGATTTCTCTGTGAATGGGAAATATACAATCCTCATATATTTTATATCTCCCCTTATCTTTTTTACATGGACAGCTAAAGCTGAAGAACTAATTGTCGACAATTCAGACCGAAGCCAAGTCATCAAGTTCTTCTTCGATCAATATTTACCATCCGAAGATTTTGAAAATCGACACGAATGGACAGGAAGTATTGAAAATCGAAATCCCGGTCAACTCTCCGAGCGCATTCACCAAGATGTCATTATGCGAATTAATTATTTTAGAGCGATGGCTGGCCTTAATGCCAATATCAAACTATCTGACGATTTAAATAATATGGCTCAAGAAGCCGCTTTCATGATGGCCTATCAAAATACGTTAAGCCACTACCCTGATATCGATTGGAGTTATTATTCAGAATCCGGCGCAAGGGCAGCCAGAAATTCCAACTTATCGCTCGGAATTAATTTGGCTTATTATGGTCCAGCAGCAGTCGATGGACAAATTGAAGACGCTGGTGAAAACAATAAAAGTCTAGGCCATAGAAGGTGGATACTATATTCCAAAGCACCTCTAGTAATGGGGCATGGATCAGTTCCTTTAAATGATATTATTTACAGACCTGAGCCTGAGCCTGAGCCTGAGCCTGAGCCTGAGCCTGAGCCTGAGCCTGAGCCTGAGCCTGAGCCTGAGCCTGAGCCTGAGCCTGAGCCAAAAAACCGTAATTCATCCATGGCTTTATGGGTAATAGGAGAAAATCCAAAATCGTATACCAATGATGTAGATTTTATCGCATGGCCCCCTGCTGGATATGTCCCCTATCAAGTTGTCTACCACAGATGGTCATTTGCAATACCACACACCAAGGAAAATGCAGCTGATTTCAAATCCGCCAATGTAGTGGTAACAAAAGGTGGAATAAAAATTCCTGTAACTATCACTCATAGAGGAAATCGCTTTGAGGGTAACGATCCAACCTTAGGTTTCGAGATAAGCAATAATCACCTGATTCAAAACAATGGTCTGGATCAAATTTATTCTGTGCAAATTTCAAATATTATAGGCACGGAAAAAGATACCTATAGCTATGAAGTAAAAACTATTGATCCATATAATTTGAAAACTATTCCAATAAAGGGACCGAAAATAATTTACGACGATACCAACGATTTTTTTGAAATTGATAGTATTTCTGCAGCAGATAAGTATGAACTTTTAATAAGAAAGGCAACAAGAACTGATTGGTTTGAAGGGGCAGAGGAAGAAAATACAAAAATTCAATCTGATTCAGGTTCTATTAAGAAATTTATTATTGATGATATAAACAGCAAAGGCTCACAATCCTTTCATCTCGTCAACAGTGGGCATAGCTTCAAAACCATAAATGACATCATTCCATCAGAGAAAAGCACTTTAAAGTTTGATACACTATTTAGGTACGTGGGTGATGGCACAAAACTAAGTGTAGAAATACAATCAGATTCAGATCAGTGGCAAACAGTTTGGCAGCGTTATGGAAAACATGGATACAGAGTTGTTGTTGGGGATTGGGATAAAGAATGGACGATTAATGAAATACCGATTAGTCAGTATTCAGGTCAAACGATAAGAATTCGATTCATTTATCAATATGAATCAGGGGCTAACTGGACTCCAGTGCCAGGCGAAGACTCACTAGAGATGGGGGCTTTTATAGATGAAATATCTATATCAGAATGTGAAGAGCTAATTCCTTTAGATTCAAGATTGATTTCCACTAACACAAACACGTTTTCTCTTAGTAATGTCAATTACGGAATATATTCACTTCGAGTGCGCGCAGAAATCTCAGATAAATGGTTCGATTTAAGCTCAAGTAAACTCATAAGCAAGGTTGAAGGTCTTAAGCCTGAAATCGAAATTAACGATTTTAAACTAACCAAAAGTAAACACATTGAAATGGATGTAACTTCAAAAGGAATGAAACATCTCTTCGTCCAGAGAAGCCAAGATAGAGGAATCACTTGGGAGTCATTCTTAAATAAGAAATTAGTCAATGATGAGAAAAAAAGACATCAATTTAGATTCCCGACCGATAATCTAAAATCCAATTTATACAGAGTTATTGGGAATAGAGATTAGGGATTAATAATGGAAAAAACTGTTAACTATTATTAATAATTAAACGATATTTATTAGGTAACAAAGAATTGCTATGTGACGGATATTTTTTATATTTATTTAAGTATTAAAATAAATATCCAATGCAATTTCTTACATTAACCCTAATCAAATTATTTGTTCTTCTAAATATTGTAACCAATGCTGAATGGGCTAACTGGCGCGGACCCAATATGGATGGATCCAGCAGTGCAAAAAATGTTCCGACTAAATTCAGCCAAAGTGAAAACATTAGGTGGTCAATTGACATGACAGGTAAAGCCGCCTCGACACCAATAATTTCGGGTGGAAAAGTTTTTATTACGACAACAGATAAAAACAAAAAGGAGCTTCTTGCTGTTGCTTATGATCTTAAATCTGGAAAAAAGCAATGGAGCGAGGTGGTAGGCAAAGGACTCAATCAGGACAACAGGTCAAATTACGCAGGAGCATCCCCTGTAAGTGATGGAAAACATGTTGTATTTTTTTACGGCACTGGAGACATGGCTGTTTTCTCCCATGATGGTAAACTACAGTGGAAGAAAAATATTCAGGAAGAGTATGGGAAATTTTATTTTTTATGGACCTTTTCATCGAGTCCGATTATTCATGAAGGAAAGATCATTCTCCAAGTGCTACAAAGAGACACTCCGGTCCACCCTGCACAACAAGGGGGAGGAAAACAAAGCTCATACATCCTTGCACTGTCACTTGATAAAGGTGAAGAAATTTACAAAACTTCTCGACCTGACGAAGCAAAATCAGAGTCTAAAGAAGCCTTTAGCACGCCTGTTATTCATAAATTTAATGGAGAGTCTCAGCTATTAATTACTGGAGGTGATTGCATAACAGGTCATGATCCAAGCACCGGTAAAGAGATATGGAGATGGGGGACTTGGAACCCCACAAAAATTGGTCACTGGAGACTAGTACCCTCACCCGTTGCAGGTAATGGAGTAGCTCTTGCCTGCGCCCCCAAAGGCGATCCGGTTTATGCAGTGAAGTTAGGAAAGTCTGGAGCCCTCCCTGATTCATCAGTTTCTTGGAAAGGTAAAGATGAAGCCATCGCCTCTGATGTGCCTACTCCATTATTTTATGAGGGATACTTTTACGTTGCACACAATGGAAAAAAACGTAGCCACATGTTGAGTTGTGTAGAACCATCCACGGGTAAAGTAATATGGAGTGAAGATTTAAAAGTTAATGGAAAAATAGAGGCTTCACCGACTGCTGCCGACGGAAAAATATTTGTTATGACTCATCACGGTGAAGTTGTCGTCGTGGCTGCAGGAGAAAAATTCAAAAAAATTCATCAAACTGATATGGGGCCAGGAAGAAACGGTATAGTTAGAAGTTCTATAGCTTTAACTGATGGCACCGCATTAATAAGAACTGACGATACACTCTTTTGCGTAGGCAAATAAGGAATTGCCCGATTTGGACAACTCATCCTTATAATTCGGCGTTAAAAGAGTTATCCAACAGAAATATGAAAACTTATGTCGCACTTCTTAGTGCCATCTCTACAGCGATTGCTTGTACCTTACTGGTAGCAAAAGACTCAACAAAAGAACAATCCAATGAGTCCAAATTGTTAAGTAATACTCGACAGCTTACTTTTGCAGGCAAACGATCTGGTGAAGGCTATTACAGTTCTGATGGTACCAAGATGATTTTTCAAAGTGAAAGAGAACCTGAAAATCCTTTCTACCAAATTTATTTAATGGACTTAGAAACTGGAGATACAAATAGGGTCTCCCCAGGGATTGGTAAAACTACTTGTGCCTGGATTCATCCTGATGGTAAGAAAGTCATGTTTTCCTCTTCTCATTCTGATCCTGATGCTAAAGCGAAGCAGGCTGATGAAATTGAAGAAAGAAAAAGTAGAAGAATTAGAAAATATTCCTGGGACTATGATGAAAATTATGAAATCTGGGAGACTACAACTGACGGTTCTAATCCCGTTAATTTGACAAACTGCAAAGGATATGATGCCGAAGGTTCATATTCTCCAGATGGCAACTGGATAGCTTTCGCATCAAACCGCCATGCTTATGCAGAAAAATTATCTAATGCAGAGAAAGAACGGTTCGAGATCGATAAGTCCTACTTCATGGAAATTTATATTATGAAATCTGATGGATCTAAACTCAGACGTCTAACAAACACACCTGGTTATGACGGAGGTCCATTTTTTTCACCCGACGGAAATAAGATATGCTGGCGTCGCTTTTCCGAAAAAGGAGATACTGCTGAAATCATAACATTGGATATCCGTTCAGGTGAAGAGACTCAACTCACATCAATTGGAGCTTTGTCATGGGCTCCATATTTTCACCCTAGCGGAGAATATCTAATATTTGCCACTAACAAACATGGCTTTGGAAATTTTGAACTTTATCTAGTCGATGCCGAAGGTAAAAAAGACCCTGTGAGGGTAACATCAACTGAAGGTTTCGATGGATTACCAACTTTTAGGCCTGATGGTAAAATACTTTCTTGGACCAGTAACAGGACTACAGAAAAGAAGTCCCAAATATTTGTGGCAAACTGGGACCATCAATCTGCATTAAGCTCTCTAAAAGAAAGCCAAGATCGTAAGACAAAAGAAAAAATAGCAAGCACTGATCCTTCAATTAACGCCAAAGATATCAAACAGCACATCAGCTATCTGGCATCCGAGGAGCTTCAAGGGAGATTGACTGGTACTGAAGGAGAGCGGCTAGCAACAAAATATGTTGCTGATTATTTCAAAAAAATTGGCTTGGAGCCTGGAGGTGATCAGGGAACATTTTTTCAATCTTTTGATTTCACCGCCGGCATTGACCTTGGGGAGAATAATTCGATCTCGATTTCTGGAAAAAATAATAATTTCGATTTTAAAATCAATGATGAATGGCGACCGCTGTCTTTCACTAAAACTGGTGACTTTAAGAAATCAGAAATTGTCTTCGCTGGATATGGCTTGGAGATACCCGAGAGCAAAGGTGAAAATGGAGAAAAGTTAGAACTTTACAGTTCTTATTTTCATCTCGACGTCAAAGACAAGTGGGTCATGGTCTTTCGCTATATGCCTGAAGATTTAACAGAGGCTCAGAGAAGAAGATTCTCAAGATACTCTCATCCAAGGTACAAAACAATGATCGCTAGGCAAAAAGGAGCAAAAGGGATCATCATTGTTAGTGGCCCTAATGCAAAGGTTAAGAGCCAGCTAGTTCCTCTTGGGTCAGACGCATCAATGTCTGATTCAGGGATGGCCTGCATTTCAATAACAGACAAAACCGCACAAGAAATACTAACGATAGCGGGCATTGAAGAATCACTCGGTGAACTTCAGAACTCATTAGATAAGGGCAAAATGAGATCAGGGATTCTTCTCAAAGGTGTCCACATCAATGCAGAACTTAGTATCATCCAAGAAAAGCGAAAGGGACGAAACGTCATGGGCGTTATACCTGCCAAAGATCCACACTCGCCTGCTGTTATCATCGGCGCTCATGTTGACCACTTAGGGCCTGAAATAGGTTCTGGCTCTCGTGCCAGTGGAAAAGAAGAATCAACAATTCATTACGGTGCAGACGACAACGCTTCCGGCACAGCTGGGCTATTGGAAATAGCAGAGTATCTCGCGGATCAAAAATCAAAAGGAAAACTACCCATCAAACGGAGCGTAATATTTGCCGCCTGGTCGGGTGAAGAACTTGGACTTTTAGGGTCAGCCCATTATGTAAGACAAAATGCAAAAATGTTTTTTGGAGATGAGGACGCAAAGCTAGACAAGTTATTTGCAGCCGCCTTGAATATGGACATGATTGGTCGATTTGAAAACAAATTAGTTTTGCAAGGGGTTGGATCAAGTTCAAGCTGGCCGGCTGAAATAGAAAAAAGAAATGCTCCGATTGGCTTACCGATCACGACCCAATCCGATTCATATTTGGCTACTGATGCTACCAGTTTTTATTTACGAGGCGTTCCTATTTTGAATGCCTTTACCGGAGCCCACGATGATTATCATACTCCCCTTGATACAATTGATAAAATTAACTTCGAGGGTGCTGCGAAAGTAACAAAGTTTATGGCACTCATGACAAGAGGGCTAGTCACTTCACCAGATAGGCCCGATTATGTTGCAATGGCTCGCCCTGATGAAAAGGGAACTAGGGGTGGCATGAGAACTTATCTCGGCACCATTCCTGATTATTCACAAGGTGATGTCGTTGGCGTCAAATTGAGTGGAGTCACGAAAGGAGCACCGGCTGACAAAGCGGGGGTAAAGGGTGGCGACATTATTGTCTCACTCTCAGGAAAAGAGCTTAAAAATATCTACGATTATACTTATGTATTGGGTGCTCTAAAGGTGGATGAAGAGACAGAAATAAAAGTGAAGCGTAAAGGCAAAGTAATATCACTTAAAATTGTACCAAGTTCTCGGGACTAATTCATTATTTTAAACACCTCATATCTTTTAAATATCACTTGAATTATTCTTCTAAAGATTCGCATGAGCATAACAGCGAAAATGGATGCCCTTTTTCGGCGAATATCACTGAAAAATGGGACCTTGAGGTTTCAGCTAATGACTTACTTATAGACACTAAATATACTCAAGACGTCAATCAATCGGCAAAGGAGGCATGGAGAAATTCAGCCAGGTGCATAGGCCGTCTTCACTGGAAATCTTTGAAAGTGAATGACGCAAGGTCATTAAACACATGTGATGATATCTTCGATGCTTTACTTAAACATATAGAAACGGCCACGAATGACGGGGC
>JACETS010000083.1 GCA_013911195.1 Verrucomicrobiales bacterium
GTAAACCTATCACTGAATCAGTTAACCCTCCCCCTTTAAGTCAATTCGATAGGGAACTTGTTAATGATAATCTTTTTTTGAATTCTAATCACAACTCCAAAACTACTAACTCACTAACAATCAGCATCATTCTCGTTATAATAGTTTCATTGATGATCTTCTTTATTATGAGCCAATTCCGAAAAAACATTAACACTGAAAGTCGTGACCTGGAAATGAATCCAAAACAAGAATCCAGTCAGCTCTGAGCTGTCTAATCGTATTTAACATCAACGTTGAAAGCTTTACTTAAATTACTTTATACGATTTCAATATTCTCTTATTGCGTCATCAGGATTGAGGCAACGAATGTTCTGTTTATTGCCATTGACGATTTACGCCCTGCTCTTGGTTGTTATGACGATAAGCTTGCCATCACACCAAATATCGACAAACTAGCATCCAACGGAACTGTTTTCAAAAAAGCCTATTGCCAACAATCTTTGTGCAGCCCATCTCGTCTATCATTAATGACCGGATTAAGGCCAGATACCACTAGAGTGTGGGATCTTAGGAAACACTTTAGGGATTCTGTTCCCAATGCTATTACCCTACCCCAACAATTTAAAGCCCATGGCTATCAAACCCAATCAATCGGTAAAATCTTTCATGGTAATGGCAAACCATCAAAAGACGATAAATCGTGGTCCAACCCTCCAATATATGACCAAGTAAGGGATAAAAAACTTAGATATGCCTTAGATATAAATCTCAAAGGAAACTCTCATAAAGAAGCTTCATCTGAGAGCGCTGAAGTTGAGGATGATTACTACGTGGATGGCAAGGTTTGTAATACTGCAATGGATACTCTTAAAAATTATGCAAAATCCGGAGAAAAGTTTTTCCTAGCTATAGGATTTCGTAAACCGCACCTACCTTTCAGTGCGCCTAAAAAGTATTGGGATCTCTATGATAGAAAGACGATCAAAACTCCTATAAATTCTAAATACCCCAAAAATGCACCAGAAATCGCCACCCGAAGCTGGTTAGAATTAGAGGGCTATTCAGACATCAAAAAAAATAAAGTTATCTCAGACCATAAAGTCAGAGAGTTAAGACATGGTTACTATGCATGCGTAAGTTACATCGACGCATTAATTGGCAAGATACTGTTAACGCTTAAAGAAACCTCTTTAGATGGAAATACTATTATTTGCCTTTGGGGAGACCACGGATTCCATCTCGGCGAGCAAGGATTATGGACTAAAGCCAACAATTATGAGCTTAGCACTAGGGTTCCTCTTATTATAAGTATCCCCGATCAAAAAATAAAAAATAGAAAAACAGACACACTTGTTGAACTCATTGACATTTATCCAACTCTTTGCTCGGCATGTAATGTACCAACACCTAAAGAAGTGGAAGGCAAAAGTTTAATTTCTATAATCAACAATCCCAGTTCAAGTTTTAAAAAAGCCGCATACAGTCAATTCCCAAGACATAAAAAAAATAACAGGCACTCTAACAATGGAGACATCATGGGATATAGTGTAAGGACAGAAACCCATCGATATACAGAATGGAGGGAAAACGACACAGGAAAAATCATTAATTCTGAACTCTACAACTACCTTAAGGATCCACTTGAAATGCACAACACTGCCTCATTAAAGGAATCCCAATCGGAAATAGCCGAACTATCAAAATTACTTTTTTCAGTTTGGCCAAAACTCAAAATCACAAAATAGAGAAAGCCGAAAAAGGTTTATGTTCGTAGTTATCTAGTTATGACTGAAAAATTTATTCAATTCTTAGAGAACTTCAGTTCAGACAAATTAGAAGAACTTGAATCGATCTACCACGAGGACATTTCCTATATAGACCCCATCAACAAGGGACAAGGAATTAAACACCTGAGACTAATAATGCAGGACTTACTCAAGGTATTTAAAAATGTAAAATTCGAACTTCTGGAAATCTCTGAAAATAAACAATTGGCCTTTGTTTGCTGGAACATGACTTATAAATTCCGTGGAAAAAATTATTTAATTAATGGTGTTAGTAAATTGGATTTCGATGATTCCGGTAAAATAATTAAGCACGAAGATTATTGGGATGCCTCATTCCCTCTTTACGGAACATTTCCATTTTTGGGTTTATTAATGAAAGGAATTAAACGCTTGGTTTCTGTCAAACCACCTAAATAGGTTCTTCATTTGATAGATTTTTCATTTTTATCTCGGCCAACATTTCAGTTGGTGTATATATCCATATCATGAAATCATGGCTCATATTAACTTTATTATTTTTCCAATTTAATTTTGCGGCTCATGCCTCAAAAAGCAATAAGCCCAATTTTATATTGGTTTTTTGCGATGATCTTGGATACGCAGACATCGGTCCTTTCGGGGCAAAAGATCACTCAACTCCTGCGTTAGATAAAATGGCCAAGGAAGGAATGAAACTGACAGATTTTTATTCAACCTGCCCAGTTTGCACGCCATCACGTGCTAGTTTGATGACTGGTTGTTATCCGAGAAGAGTTAACATGCATGTGGACGAAAAAAATCTGTGTGTACTTTTTCCTGGTGCAAAAAAAGGTCTCAACCCTAATGAAATCACCGTTGCTGAAATACTTAAACAACAAGGATATGCAACCAAATGTATCGGCAAATGGCACTTGGGTGATCACCCCAAATTCATGCCAACCAATCATGGCTTTGATTCATACTATGGAATCCCATACAGCAATGATATGAACCGAAAGGAAATACCACTTCCTCTAGTTAGAGATCTTAAGGTTATAGAGGATAGCGTACAGCGAGATGAAACCATCACAGAAAAATACACTACCGAGGCTGTTAATTTCATTAAGGATAACTCGAAAAATCCTTTCTTTCTCTATTTACCTCACACTGCTGTCCATCTACCACTAGTTCCCGGAAAAAAATTCAAGAACACTAGTAGGAATGGTCCTTACGGAGATTGGGTAAATGAAGTTGATTGGTCAATGGGAGAAATATTCAAAACCATTAAAAAATTGGGGATAGACGAGAATACTTTAGTTCTATTTACCTCTGACAATGGCTCTGCCAGAGAAAAACAAGGGAGCAATTTACCTTTAAGAGGACGGAAAGGCCGAACCGATGAGGGCGGCATGAGAGTACCCTGCGTTGTTCGTTGGCCAGGAAAAATTCCTGCAGACACAGCAAGCAGCACCATAACAAGCACACTCGATATACTTCCAACATTTGCGGCAATATCTGGAGCTAACTCTCCTAAAGATAGAATCATTGATGGCAAAAACATTTGGCCTATTCTTAGCGGAATGAGTAATAGCCATCCAAGAGATGCCTTTTTTTATTACCAAATGGAACAACTTCAAGCCGTACGTTCCGGAAAATGGAAATTGACACTTGCTATGGAATCAAAAAAACGAAATTGGGGAAAACCTGAGGGAAAAAAAGAATTAGCATTATACGATCTTGATAATGACATCCATGAAGATAAAAACGTGGCTGAAAGTAATCCCCAAATCGTTGAAAAACTTCAATCTTTCGCACAATCAGCTCGTGAAGACTTAGGAGATCTCAATCTAAAGGGAACAGGGCAAAGAGAGGCTGGTTGGGTAAATACCGCATCGCCAAGATTAAAAGAAAAATAATTTTCAGATAAATTTTTAGATCATTTTCATCAATGTTGTAATATTTATCTCAAATAGACATTTATCTATTGTGAGCAATACCTTTTCAATGAAGAGAAAAATCATCCATCTGGCACTTTACTCAATTTTACCAGTTACTACTTTTTTTATAGGCATCAAACTACAGTCTAATCAGGATTCACAAGCTCTAAATGAGTCTGAAAAACTTCAGGCAGACAAATCATTGCCAAAATCCGAAACCTCGCATCTAACAAATAAAGCTTCTCAAGACGAGAGCAAGTTATCAAAAGCAACCACCGATCAGACTAACCCACTCTCACTTGAGCCATTAGACAAGCCCTCATTAGACTCTTCTGAAATTAAAAGCATAGGGCAATCTATGGTCTCCGAATTAAACCCTCTCAAGAGACGTTCAATCTTTAATTCACTCCTTGAAGGAATGACATTGGAAAATGCACAGGAAATTAGAGAACAGATAAAGAGGTTAGATCAAAACAGCTCCGAGTTTAGAGATTTTCATTTCATATGGGGATCAATGGCCGGTGCCGAGGCTGTTATCAATGGGACTAAAACCTCTGAACGAGATCTTCATATTACAATGACAGGTTGGGTCTCGAGCAAACCTGATGAAGCAATCGCATGGTTTGATCAAATCGACACATTAAATGATAAGCGACTCAGCAAAAACGATCTCAAAAGAAGTGTCGTAGATGGGCTTTCAAACATTGACCCTAATCGGGCTGTCGATTTTATCAGTATCTTAGCTCAATCAGGTGACAAAGACGCCAATAAATTGATTCACAATGTAGCTCGCAAAGTAACTCAAACCATGGATCTCGAGGGGGCAGGGGCATGGGCAGATGGCCTTACTAACAAAAACATGCGCAAATCCGCAATGGACTCAATAGTACCAAGGTTTGCATACTCTGATCCTGAGTCAGCATCTAAATGGGCTGCAAGCCTACAGTCAGATATGGCATCCACAGCTATTCAGAAAGTGGGAGAGGCCTGGTCTCACAGAGACCCTGCTGCCAGCGTGCAATGGCTGGAATCTTTACCAGAAAGTAAGGGCGCGAACTCTGGCATTGAAAACGCATTAAACCACTGGGCTCGTCGCGATCCTAAGAGCGCCAGCGATCACCTTGTGGGAATGCCTGATTCAATGCAAAAAGACCGTGCTATTAAAGGCTTTGCCTCAAGAGTTGCTTATGAGGACCCCCAATCTGCCTTAGTATGGGCGAATACAATTCAGGATGAAAAGATACGCGACGGTGCACTTAGGGATGCTGGGCGAGCTTATTATAAACGTGACAAAACCGGAGCTCTACAATGGTTGGAAACTAGCGGCCTCCCTCCAAAAACAATCAACGAAATTCTTCCTAAAAAATAATCAAAGCGAGACTCACCTCTTACTGGCTGGCTTCATTTCGACCTTGGCTTTTTTAGAATGGTCATTAACATCTTGGACCAAAACCTCTATAGCCTTTTCTAGTTGTCTGTCTTTACCCGAAGATATTTCTCCTGGAAGTGGCCAAACTATGTGATCAGGCACCGCTCCATTTCTTTCCATATCTTCCCCGTTCGGTAAAAACCATCCTCTACCTGGCATCCTAATTGTCCCCAGATCCATAATAGATTTTGACCCCGTCGAGATCACTCCTCCAGCAGTTGGAACTCCAACCAACTTCCCTCTTTTTAAATTCTTTATGGCATGACTGAATATTTCAGCATTACTGAAACTTTTCTCGTTACATAATACTACAATTGGCTTTGTCCAAGTCGCATACACTCTTCTATCTCCAGGATATCCCAAACCTCCGCCTCTAGGTATTGTTGTTGCATGAACAGGGGGAACGAGAACTGTTAATAAATGATCAGCTGTAAAACCACCTCCATTATTTCTGACGTCAATGACAAGCCCTTCTTTCCCATCACCTTCAGCATAGATTTCTCGTTCGAATTTTTGAAACTCGCTCCACATCATCCTTTCAACATGAAGATAACCCAGTCTCCCTTCTGACAACTTATTAACTAACTCCTTATTTTCCCTTACGACATCATCTTCCATTAGTGCTCTGGCGGTGGAATACGTTATGGGTCTCACTGTAACATCCCTCTCGGTTTTTTCCTCGTCTGTAGCTAATACTTGCAAATCAATATCTCTATCAATACGACCATTTAGCATTTCTTTTACATCATCCCCCTGTTTCACCTCGACACCATTAATTGAAGAGATAACTTCACCCTGCCTAATTCTGGATTTCTCTTGATCACTGGGCCCCTTTGTAATGACTTTTTTAACCTTCAAGCCATCCCCTTCATGATTCTCATCGAAGATGAGACCTAAGTGTGCGGTCTGGTCAATCCAACCTTTAGGTTTATAAAGACTACTACTAGAACTTCTAAACCCCATATGAGATGCATTTAACTCACCAAGCATCATAGATATACTCCTACTGAATGAATACCGATCTACAGCATTAGCCGCCATATCTTGATATTTATCCTTAATTTTGTCCCAATCTCTATTGTTTAATGCTGAGTCGTAAAAACCATCTCTCATCGCTCTCCAAGCCTGAAGAAATCCAACCCTATAATGAGATGACAATGATCTTTTCATAAGAACTTTAAAAGGATAGCTTTCACTTTTCCCTCGAACAAAAGCACCTGGAACACCGCTAGAATAGTAAACTATCTTGTTATCTTTAGACAGCCACCTTGGCATATAAATACTTTTCGAAATGAGAAGGGATGGAGTCGCTGATTTGACTGGAAAATCAATAGTGTAAATTCCTTGTACTCCTTTAACTTTTCCAGAAAAAGCCAACTTCTTTGAGTCAGGCGACCAAAACAGATTACTTTCAGTAACGTCTGGTATTGATATACGACGAATTCTTTCATTGATCCCATCAAAATCAATCGTCGAGTCTTTTGGCTCTACCTTTGTTTCCTCCTTAGGTGGTTCAGGTTTAGGCTCAACCTTCTTTTGATTTGCTGAGAGGTTTAACATAATCCTCAAACCTTTAATAAAACGACTTTCTTCAACCTCTTCCTTTTCGGGCGCTTTTTCTATTTTTGGTTTTGAAGGCTTCTTTGGACGAGACTTTTTCATAAGATCGACAGCCTTATCTAACTCCCTCTCACGACTACTAATCTGTTCGTCAGATTTTTTTAGCCACACGTAATAAATATCTGTCTCTGTATCAAATCTTCTGCCCGTGAATGCTAGCAACTTACCGTCTGGCGACCATTTTACCCCACCATCTGAATCTGGATGCCTTGATAAGTTAAAGGCGGGTTTTGATCCATCCACCGGAACAATCCAGATATCTCTGTTGAAGTTGTTATCATAAACAGAATAGGCGATCCACCGACTATTGGGCGACCAATCGTATCGAGGAGCATTCCAAGAACTAATTAATTTTCTTTGATTTTTTCCATCAGCATCGGCGATCCACAAATCCCCCTTCCCTTTTATCATAGATATGCTCTTGCCATCAGGACTATAAATAATGTCTTCAACGACCTCACCATCTTCACTTAAATTTTCAGTTTTGAACTCCTCATTTTGCCACCAATAAATACTATCATCCGCTCTAGTAGCGCGACATAAACTCGCAGACAATCCATCATCAGAGATATAGATAATGCTAGTACCATCCGGTGAAAACACTGGCTCTCTTTCTTCAGCAGCGCTGTCTGTAATTCTTTTGGGTTCTTTTAAAACCGTATCCATTACCCAAAGGTCACCTCCAGCAACAAAGGCAATCTCAAGCCCATCCTTAGAAAAGACGGCCTGGCCAGCGGTTCTTATTTCTAGCCTTTCTTCTTCCCTACTGCCAGTTCTCTCACCTCTGTTCCAAATTACAATCTTTTCCGGTTTTATTTCCTCCTTACTAAAATCGATTTTGTAAAATGAAGAAAGATGTCTAAAAACTATAACATTGCCATCCCTAGATACACTCGGAAGCATGACCGAATCATCTTCAAACTGAGTTATCTTTTTTTCATCTTCACCATTAATTGATCTTTTAAATAAATTAAAGGCACCGCTTTTTCCTGAAATATAATAGTATGAGCTATCATTAAGCCCCCATCTTGGAGAACGACTCCCTCCTTCGTCTGCAACTAATCTCGTAAACTTATTATCGGCCCAAAGCCAAATCTGAGCAGATTGACTTCCCTTATATCCCTTTCTATAAAGACCTACTCCACCTCTCTGAAAAATGATCTTCCCATTTTTTGAAACACGACCCTCATCACCATGTGCATCAAATAACAATTCTTCTCCACCTATAGACTTACTACTAATTTTGAAAAATCTATCTACCCTTGGTCCACGCTGATCTCGTTTTGAACGAACTAGTAAATGATCACCTTCAGGATACCAATCCATCAAAAAATAACCCTCAGAATGATTGGTTATTTGCTTCAAATTTCCACCATAAATCGAAACGGTATAAACTTGCCAAGACCCAGTTCTCTGACTCGCAAAAGCAATATTTTTCCCATTGGGCGAAATTTTTGGAGAGGTCTCTTGTGCCTGATGAGACGTTATGCGTCTTATTTTCCCTCCATTCGTACTGGCTGTCCAAATATCTCCATCCCAAACAAAAGCAAAAAACTCTCCATCTGGTGATACATCCGGCTGAGTGGCTAATGCAACCATTTCAGCACCTTTGGGAACTTCCTGAGAAAGTCCTAATATTGGGAACAAAAAGGAGAACGAAAGGAGAATAGAAAATTGAAACCGCATAACAGTATGTATAATTATACTAGAAATTATAAAAGTTTATTGAAATTTAAAGAAATTTTTAAAATTTTATAATTTCTAATTATTCGATTATCGCGCTTCCACCGTCTTTTCCGCATAAACCCGATAAGTTTGCTTGCCGACTGATATCAAAAACCTTCCTTCATTCACATTCGGCCCTCTTTTATTGTAGTTGAGATACGTTACAACCCTTAACCACTCTTCAGGATCACTGACTACAACTTTCCTTCCAGGCATTCTAGCAGCTGCAATAATGGCAGGAAGTGTTTTTGCGTCCTTACCAGGATCTTTTACAGCTATCAATTTCTGACCTTGTAAGACAGTTAATCTTCTTACTTGGGAAGGATTAACAAATTCTGCTGATAGGATTCCCATAGCCTCTTTATTGACGGGCATCGTGCGAGAGATTTCTAACACCAAGGTTACTGCCTCTCGAAAACTATCGGGGTATTGAGAAAAAGAAATGAGAGGAGACGTATGAACAGATCTCCCATAATTTGATGATACACCAATCCTCAATTTTTCCTCATTAATTGAAGCCCTAGCAAAGTTTGAATTATCAGCGAATAAAATCTTCTTCTCTCTTCCTAAGGATAATAGCTTTTCACCTATTTGATTAGGGAATTTTGAAATGTATTTCACTACATAAGGAGATGCATTACCCCCGGAGATAACTTTTTTTTCTAGAACCCAACAACTACCGTCTGATTGCAAATCAATTGCTGTTAGGCCGCTACGCTTAGCATGCTCAATTATCAGCCACATTGAGTCGGCATCAACCTTACCCTCTTTGCTTTTTTTCAACAATTCTTCAACAGAGGGTATCCTTGGACTTGCTTTCTTAACTTTATTTTCTTTATTAACGTCTTGCCCTTTTTTATTTATTGATCGACCACCATCATTCTGTGAAAACAGTAAAACTGTTGCACATAATGTAGATATTAGGATAAGAAGTACTAACCGCATAATTCGTAAAAAATCACTAAAACTATAAACCCTCAAAGCAACAATGCCACTTACTATAAATGGAGAATCTGTTGATGATGGCCTTCTCGATGCAGAATTCAGCCAAATAAAAGCACATTTTGAACAACAGGCGAATGTTTCTTGCTGTGAACGGGATGATGAATTTATGGGTTATGCCAAGGATAATTTAATAGCCAGGGTTCTGCTCGCTCAAAAAGCAAAAGAATCAATCCCTGATCCGGACTCGAAAGATGTCGATGAGCACCTTGAAAAACTCATCGAAGAAAACGGCGGCAAAGAATCTTTTTATTTCAAACTTGGGATTGCTCCAGGCAATGAAGAAGAGGTTAGGAAAGATGTTATTGAAACAATGAGAGTCGATTCGTTAATCGAAAAGGTCTCTGGTGATAAGACCGAACCGAGCCCAGAGGATATAGAAGAATATTATAACGAAAATACATCCTTATTTATGACCGCCGAAGAAGTTCGTTCATTTCATATTTTCAAATCCTTACAACAGGCAGAAAATAAAGAAATTCTTTTCCAGGAAATGAGAAAAGTCAGAAACATGGCCAAAGAGGGAAATGATTTTATGGAGCTCGTTCGTGAACACAGTGACAAACCTGAGGAAGAGGCTGATCTAGGTTGGTATAAGAGAGGTGACCTTATGGATGAGTTTGAATTAATTACTTTCTCAATGGAAATTGATGAAATTAGTCCAGTTTTTGCAACCCAATGGGGAATACACCTAGCGAAAGTAACTGACCGCAAGGAACCAGAGCCAATTCCCGTTGATCAAGTTAAAGAGGAAATTTCAGATCTGATTAAATCTGAAAAACGCGATGATAAGCTAAAGCAATACATCGAGGAATTGCGTGAAGTTGCAAATATCATTGATGAAGCTAAATCTAAAGATATTAATTAGCTTCCTCTTCTTAACTTAGCCCCAATCGCCTCAAGTTTACGGTCAATATATTCATATCCACGATCGATATGGTATAAGCGATTAATTTCTGTTGTCCCCTCAGCAGCAAGACCAGCAAGAACGAGCGCCGCCGATGCCCTTAAATCACTAGCCATAAC
>JACETS010000084.1 GCA_013911195.1 Verrucomicrobiales bacterium
ATTTTCTCATTTTGTTAATAAAGTCTTTAATCGAACTTCGCAACGCCTTGGCCGAGCGACGGCTATTCCACAATAATCCTGAAAAACTGTGGTTTATTACTAAATGTCGGTTTTGCCGTGAAGCGGATTTCTCCACCACTGCCTTTGAATAGTTCAAGAGGTTTCCATCTCTGAAAATCCCTTGTAACCTCCACGGTATAACTTCGGCCGACTGTGCTGTTAAAACTAAACCCGAAAGGTTCGCTGGTTATATTGAAAAGTTGAGGTGGTTTGCCAACAAAACTTAAAGCATCAAGTTCCAACAGTTCAGGTTTGCCATACATGCTCCCGAGTTCCAGCAGCATGGTCCCGCTCACGAGGTACTCATTATGGTCATCTGGGTTCCACACTCGATAGCTGACCGACTCCGCACCAGTAAGGTTTACGTTTAAGGTCACGTAACTGATCCCGTTGTCCAAAACCACATCTTGCATCCCCCTGAGTTCGTTTCCAACAAACGCCGCGACAACACCACCCTTGGCCACCGGCTTGCCTTGGATGGACACTTTCGCCAAGACTGTTGCTCCCAGGTTTGGATACACCATCGCTTCCCCCCATGACGGGCCTGCTTTTGCCTCTGGCGAATGATCTGACTGAGGATTAACAGCCCCGAAGCTTCGAAATTGTGATTCTACCACCGTTCCCACTTCCCATGTCCCGTCTGCGTCCACATTTAACCAGTAACCCGACCCAGGCGCCATTGTCGACAACGTGTTCAGGAAGGGTGGGTTGTTCGGGTCATACGAACTCTCTAGGTCCTTGATCTGCACAACCGTACTCCCTAGACTTGTCAACTCATTAGCAACAGCCTCTCCGTTTAGCCTTGGATAGCCAACCAAGTTCCAGCCGCTCTTCACATTGATCGATGCACCCATTGGCACTTGACCTTGCACATCCAAGCTGACGTCCTCACTTACGTTTAGCCAGTAGCCATCCTTTACATTCAAACTAGATAATGTGTTAAGGAAGGAGGGGTTGCTCGGGTCGTACGACTGGGTCAGGTTCTTAACCTGCAGCAGCTTGTCCTGTAAGGGAGCCAACACATTCGCCGTCGTCATGTCATCGGCCTCTACATACAACGATACCAAATTCCAACCCTCCTTAAGATTCAATGTCTGGGTCTCTCCACTACTAGAAGCCACAACTGTTACCGTTCTTATAGCACTTCCAGAATTTCCTGAAGCATCTGTAGCAGTGTAGGTAATTGTATAAGTTCCAGTAGCACTCGTATCCACTGTTCCTAAAGCGGTAACCGTTTCACCTGTATCAGAAGTCGCTCCAGCATCCGTCCAAGTAGAACCCTGTTCTACTGTATCCGTGCCACTGGTAACAGTAATTACTGGCGCAGTTGTGTCTGGTGTTGGTCCACCTAAAACAACTATAGACAGTCCTCCAAAAGTTTCGCCATAACCTTGTGAGTTTGCGGAAACTGTGATCTTTGTATCATTATCAATATTGGTGAAAACATCATTACCGATTTCTGGAGCGTTACCCGAGAAAATGATACTTGTTATGCCTGAGCAATTAAAAAAGGCACCATCACCAATGCTTGTGACACTATCAGGAATAGTGACGCTCGTGAGGCTGGTGCACTTATAAAAGGCCCAATCTCCTATGATTGTAACGTTATTAGGAATGGTGATACTTGTCAGACTAGTGCACTCAAAAAAAGTATCTTTCTTGATGGTTGTAACTCCCTCAGGAATTGAGATGCTTGTTAGGGAGGTGCTTTTGTAAAAGGCTCTTTCACTAATATCCGTGACGCTGCTTGGAATGGAAATGCTTGTTAATGAGCTTTCTTTAAATGCCTCAAAACCAATTTTTGTAACTGGCTTACCTTCTATGTTTGCAGGAATTAACAATTCACCTGTTGCTGAAGTGTCACATCCAGTAATGGTGACCGAGTCTCCGATAACAGTGTACTGGAGGAAGCTAGGAACTTGATCATTTGGGTCTTGCCCGGTATTACCCTGAGAAGATGCGTTGATTGGGCTTTGGCCCGCAGCGAGTTCCGCAATTTGGCTGCTATCTAGGACCTCATTCCATACAGCAATATCGTCTACCATTCCAAGGTAAGTTGCGCCGCCACCGTCACGTGCGCCGATGACTAGAGAACCTCTGCCATTAGGGGCACGCTTGTCGCCGGACCAGTCAACCACACCATTTAGGTAGATTGTTCCAACGTCTGTGGCCCCATCATAAACCCACGCAGCGTGTATCCATTCGCCATTTAACGTGCTGAGATCAGTAACACCGTCTGTGTCATCTCCCCAGTGAGCCTGGTGTAAAAATCCACCATTACGAATACCATTGTGGATACCTTCTTCAGTTTGTCCGAAGAGGAATCTTTCTTCACTGAGGTCACTAGGTTTGATCCATGCGGACATAGTGTAACTATTTTGACCGTCAACATCGTTGATAATTCCGGAAAGGTCTGCTCCTGTGACGTTTAGGAATCCACCTTGGAAGTCCGCTCCTGTTGTCGGGGTTGACCCATTAGGTGCACCTGATCCTCCGATCGTGATTTCATTTGGATAAATTATACTAGCGTTTAGTCCATTATTTCCTTTATCGGCAATACTACTACCTGAATGATCCTCAAAGTCGAAGAAAGCTGTAACAGCAGGAAATGGAGGCTTATCAGTGAATAAGGCGGTAATCGTCTTATCACCGTTCATTGTGATGGTGAGAGGGTTATCAGATCCCGAGGCATCTCCCTCCCAGCCTGTGAAGACGTAACCAGCAGCAGGAGTGGCGGTGATTGTGGTTGTAGCTCCTTCCAAGTGACTATCCGAGTAATCAACTGTGCCGTTCGAAGCATTTACGGTCAAAGTGAAAGAAGGTATCGCAGAAAACATTGCGGTAATTGTCTTATCACTGTTCATTGTTATAGTAAGAGGGTTATCAGATCCTGAAGCATCTCCTTCCCACCCAGTAAAGACCTCACCGGCTGCAGGAATTGCTGTGACTGTTGTAGTGGCGCCTTGACCGTGGCTTGCTATGAAATTAGCAGCCCCACCGCCAGTCGTATTTACTGTTAGAGTGACGATGTTATTCTGGTCGCCTGTATCAAAAGATTGCTGAGTGGTGAGATAATCATTTGCATTTTCATCGATTTCGTTTCCAGAAGAAACGAATTGCCATGCCGAGTTGAAACTCATGACTTGTATGGCTTTCGTAGTTGTTTTTTTCCAGAGGAGCTGGTTGGTGCCGTTTATGTTAGCAACCGAGGTGGCTTTTCTTCCGGCTGTTTCCAATTGGATTGACTCACCATTGATACTAAGTTTTTGAGCATTATTGGCATTAGAACCTGCATAGAGTCTTTGTTGATTATCGTAATAAAGGCTCGTGCTACCGGTTGTTTCAACAACTGTGAGTCCTGAATCATTGTTGCTTCCACCTTGTCCTGAGGCTGCATCTGAAGCAGAGAATGCACTATCGGTTGGGTCAATGCGTGTCATCTTAGTTCTGCTGCCATCCAGATAGGCAACGTTACTACCGAGTTCTTTGAGGTCTTCCCATGTCACGTTGGCGTGAGTATTACCCCATGGGTTTCTCAGGAAGAATCTACCTGCTTGTGTCTCATTGTTTCCCTCGACTACGCCATAACTTTCATATGTGTAAGTGTGTTTTCTCTTAACTCCCTTGCTGGAGGCAAGAGGGCATGGGGCAGAAGTACTAAAGACGAGCGGGAGTTTTGCTTCAATTTGTGCAATCAACCATGCCTTACCGAAGTCACCATTATCATCTGTCTTTTCACTAATAAACTTATAACTGGCTTCCTGGCCAGTGATGTGTGAAAGGGCCATTACTGCTGAGCCTCCTGCGATTCCGAAATGATTTCCTATTCCATATCTGTTGGTTCCATCTTGTCCGATGTTGTCAGATTCGTTAAGCTGAACATAAGCTTTTTCTGCCATCATTGCCCAGGTCTCTCCATCAACAGTACTAACATTCCTTAAATCAGTTGATCTGTAACCAGGAACATATTTATCAACTGTGACCCATCTTTCTGCACCATAGTTGTCATACATGCGTACACCGTAAGTATTATCCTCATTATCAATGAACATATCGCCTGGATAAACAGAGGGGTAGCGACCATCAATTGATGCTATAGTTGATTCAGCGACAGCGCTTAACGAGGACAATAAATAGCAGTCTCCAAGACTTCCTTGTCTTATGTCAGTAGCGCGGGCATCGTTGAAGAATAAAGGTAAGTCTAAATAAACATAGAGTTTTGGAGTTGCAGGGCTGTCTAGACCTCTAAACCATTTGTTAATAAGTCTTTGAACACGTTGTTCTGAACTTCCTGGGTAAAGGTTACCAATATTTTGTCTTGCAGTGTTTCCAAGGTTAGAGTCTTTCCTGCCAGTATAGTACTGGTTCGCCGGATCACCATTTGCAAGGTTATCTAGGATGGTTACCAGATAGTTGGTCAGACCAAGTTCTTTATAGTTTGCAACGAGAATTCTAAGGTCTGTTAATTCAGCTTCTGTGATGCCGTCGACTTTGACTTTGTCCAGAATAGCAATTAATTCTGCCCGGTCCAATTTTCCATCAGAGTTTCCAGAAATAACTGCGTCGGCTATGTCACTTGAGATGACGCTGAGTTGTGAGAGCCAGCTGGCAGAAGGTAAAGTTTTTGGAGCTCGCTTCTGAATTAGTTTCAGATCGTACGCATAAGGAACACCGTTGGGTCTGAAATTTGTACCTGTAACTTGACCAGTCGTTGCTCCCACAGCGATGTAGTAAGTGCCTGAATTGGTTGCTTTATAATCCAGATCCGCATCAGTCATGGTGTTAAGAAGTTCACCACTTGAGTCGTGTAGAAAGAGTCTGGTTTTTACTCCTCGGTCAACGTCACCATTTACCAGTGCACCTGATATTCTGAATCTGTAAGTAGCACCCTCTGTTAATGATGCACTGTAGAGATCTCTAAAGGTTGCATATTCTATTTGGCCTGAAGTGTCCTGTGCGCCAATAATGATGTTAGTTGGTGTAGCCTTATCAAAAGTGTCATCATCGTTAAGTACTCCATCTATATTAGTGTCCCATGATAATGCTCTTTCTGTTGCCTCGCCTAAATCATAGGATTTGATTGTAAAAGTACCAATAGGGACCCCGGAAATTCTTCCTGAGTCATTGAGTTGATATCCATCGGACCAGAATCCGCCAGCATCAAGATAGTAGACTCCAGTGCTTGGAGCATCATAGTTCAACACTAACTTTTCTCCAGTTGATCTTGCTTTATCCTTTTTCGGTGGGGGGAATACAGGAACTCCATTTTTATCTCTGATGAACATAGATGGGGCCTGCATTGAGTCTCCGTATTGCTCAAAGCGGTAAGCTCTAGTTTGTTGGAGATTCATTTTGTACCACTTCCTGTTGTTCTCCAGCTTGATTTCGTCTTGAATGAAATTTCCAACCGTGTGCTCAGTGGCATTATTCAGAAATTCAGTAGCTTGGCCTGATGGTACTTCAACTTCTGATCCTACAAATTTAGTGGGATCATTTGAATCAAGTGGTTCAGGTGGAGTCCAAGTGTTTGTCCACTTCACTCTGTAGGAACCAGCATCAATTCCAGCGACATCAACGTAGTAGACACCCGTTTCGTTAGCTGTGTAGGTAATTTTTGGATTCCACCATCCGTTGATGTGGTCGTTGTAAAATAATTGTTTACCGTGGCTGTCCCTAATTCTTAATTCAGGATCTTTTAGTGAATTACCTATCAAATTAAATTCATATACTGAGCCCTCTTCCAATTTAACTTTGAACCAGTCTCTATCATTTTTTCTTTCAAGGGTGGCTTGGTTTTCACTGAAACCTTTTTCATTATCAGCAATGTTGCCGGTTAATGATCCATTAAGCGTGGTATGACCATTCAAGGCTTTCTGAGATAGGGTAAAGGTGCCGCCTCCAGCAAAGTTTACAACACTTCCAACATCTAGCATGGCATTACTGTTGGTTGCTCCTGTGGAGTCGTTGGTTTGAAAAACCAATGCGTCTATGTTTATTGACGTAGCTCCATCGGTGGCTTCACCGTCCGACTTTATACTTAATAATGTTTGGGTGGTGTCCATTGATGACAAAACATCATCAGCAATGTGAACCAGGCTTAGATCGTAAATTATGTTTCCAGTTCCACCTTCTTCAATTCCCCACGACTTTGTGTTCCAGGCGTCTATAAAGAAGACGCCTGTTCTGTTTGCTGTAAATGTCATCTGGGCATGCCCGTCCTTAATAGTTTCAATCCAAACGCTAGAGTCGTGATTCCCATGAATATACTTTTGGTTGTCTCTAAAATAGACTCCGGACTCTGTGAATAGTTTTATGCTAGGCCTGTGGAAATGATGAGTCATGATATCAATCTTGTAGGTATTGCCTGCCACTAAATTAGTTTTAAACCAATCTCCATCACCACCGTGAGTCCCCCAAAGTAGGTCCTCATTAGCACCATCCTCTACATGTTTTTCCCATGTGCCTGATGCAGTACCACCAACCTCTATGACTCCGCTTGTGGACATGTTTTCTTTTTGGTCATCCAGAACATGAGTGACAGTGAAGTCAATATTTCCAGTAATGTTTGATGATGCCTCAAGATAAAAATTTCGAGGTTCGTTATCATTTTCAAATCGGTTTTGAGGTACCGAATAAACATAGGTTGAACTCCTAGCGTCATCATCATAAGCGCCTCCTGGTTTTCCCCATTTTCTATCATATTTCCACTTCCAGAGATCACCTTTTGGTTTGCCATATTCGTCGTAAACTCTTATGAGAGGTGATTGACGGCTGTAGGAAAGGTTGGTATCTCCATCGAGTTCAATTTTATAACTCTCTCCCGGGATCATTTGAACTGAATACCAGTCTCTGTCCCCGCCATAATCCATGACTGAAGTTATTTTTTCTCCGAATGTGTAAGGTGTGGCGGTATCTTTTGTTTCACCAATAGTGTCGTTAGCAGCAAGGTTATCTAATTCAGCCATTGAGATGTTGTAACCTCCCTTTGCTCCCCAATGAGTTCCAATTTCAACGAAGTATGGTGCTGTGTATCTTGGAGTCCAGTCGATTATTATTTCTTGCTCGTTCTCACTGACACCGTGGTAATGCTGAGATATGATGCCTGTAGGTAATTCAACCATTCCAATTTTGTATCTCCCAGTAATAAAAGTGTAGCCGGACTCATTAGTTGAAATGTCTCCAGAAAGTTTTCCAGAAAGTGTGGTCGCCTCTTTTTGAGCTTCTTCAGATACTTCAAATGTTGAACCATTTGCAAAAATGATAGTTGTTCCTTTCTCTATTATAGTCGAGAGAGGATTTATTTGTATCGTAGAGTCTCCCTCTGAAGCGTCTGCTGTCGCCACATATACACTGTAATAAGCCTCCTCATCATCAGCAATGTTGCCGCTTAGTGTACCTGTTAGTGTTGTCTGAGTGACTAAGGCTTCTTGGGATAAGGTGAAAGTGGCTCCACTATTAAAGTTAATGATCGTTCCAACTCTTAAATAATCGCCCATAGGATCCACATTAATAGAGGTGGCTCCATCCGTCTTTGCGCCATCTGCAATGATGCTCGCTTGTGGTGTGGTTGTTTCGGCCTCTACCTGGAAATAGAAAGTTCCAGTCTCTGTTGCAGTAAATAACATTTCAGCATCTTTAAACTTAGTTCCTTGATGTGATGAACTGACGCCAGCGTTGTTGTTGGCATTCTTGATAAATTGACCATCTGGTCCATAAATCGAAAACTTTGGATCGGCTAGTGCCTGATTGAGATTGCTTGGGCGTCCAACGACATTAATTTGATAAACTCGTCCTTCTTTTAGATCTGCTGCGATCCAATCCTTGTCTTCATAAGTGATGATAGCTCCAATACTATTTACTCCGTCTGCATCTAATGCAGGAAATTTATAGGATTCCGCAGGAGTATGACCGATTTCACGAGTGTAAGCATTCTCCTGACTGCCAATACCAGAAAGAGATCGTTGCAGCCAATAATTTGACGGGACTTGTGGTCCGTTGAGTTTGAGCCAACTTCCTAAAGGTGCGGTGTAATCCGAGTTATTTACATCAGTTAGGTCGATTTTGAACTGATATCTTTTACCAGCTTCAACATCTACTCTGATCCAGTCAGTGTCTCCTTTGGCGTCAAGGTTTCCTGAAGTAGGTGAAGTGGTAGTTAGGATTCCAAGAGTATTCCTATTGTCTGAATAATCATCACTGAAAAAATTTGAGTAGATTGTATACCCCATTAGATCATTAAAATCGTTGGCGCTTGAGGCTCTGAGATAATAATAACCATCGGCTACAGGGGTAATGTTTTCCAAGCCTAAAGACCCATTTCCTACATCACCATCAACAAGAACACCGTCACTATCGAAAAGCACTAATCTTGCATAGTCGTCTCCAAGTGAATGCTCAGAGGTTCCAAAAATATTAAAGGAATAATTATTTTGAGCCAGCATATCAATCCCAAAGAAATCGAAATCCCTATTGTCTTTAGCTCCTATTCCTTCGCCCGGGCCTGCGTAAAAAGTTCCACTGACCCTCTTTCCAGCTTGTAGGTATCCAGCATCTGTAAAATCATAGGATGCGGGTATCCATGGACTTCTACCATCTGATCTCGTGCGTCCCGGCCAGCCATCATCATCTGGGTAGATAACGTCTCCACCGAAATCATCTGACAATTCTTTAGCGCTTAGATTGAAACTTCCAGTAGCAAGGTTAGCCTGATTTTCATCGATGTCCTCGTTGCTATATGCCTCAAGGAAGAAATCACCCGTATAAGGTGCTATAAAAACAATTGTTGATTCGTCTGTAGTTCCAGCACCTGAGTAATTAGTGATGCTGGATTCTTCAAGAATTTCACCAGTATCATCTCTGAGAGTGAGAGAGGGTTTAGGTGCATCAATTTTTGATAATACCCATCTATAGATTTTACCCTTCTCAAGGCTGTACTTGTACCAGTCTTTATCACCATCAACTTCTATTTTACCACTAAATTTATCGGAGATGCTTTTTGTGACAGTTGTATCAGTGCCGCTAGGTACATCACTAGACGGGATATCACTGAAAGCGATTGGCACTCCTCTTTCAGTTAACCAAGGTCCCCAATTTGCCACCGGTCCTCCACCGCCAGTCACGACGTACTGACCGGTTCCAATACCTTCATAATTAGGCCAGTAAGTTGGCGATCCTGATGAAATTACTAGGTAATAATATCCAGCCTCTGAGGGTTTGTATTTTAATTTTCCATTTAACCCCTTGCCGTTATCATTTTCTTCTCCAATTGCCCAGTCTTGACCGTCCTTCTGCAATCCTATTTGTGTGTCGGGGAATTCACCGCCAACCTCAAATTCATACCATCTCTCTACATTTAAATAAACTTTGATGTAGTCGACATCACCATCAAAATTTAACTTACCAGTAAAGTTTTTGAAGCTATAATTTTCGTCAATGATACCGTAATCAACAGTCGAGGCATCCACTTGTCCTTCGGTGGGAGCATCGCCACCAGAGCTTTGAGGTTTCACTGTATCCCCGTTAGGTTCAACATCTATGAGAGTGCCTGCGTCGGTAATAAAAGTGTCAGCCGGAACCTGCTCGGCAATAATGTTAAAAGTACCAAATAGAAAATCGAGGTTATAAGCAGTGCCGGTTCCTCTTCCAAAGAAATCTAACAAGTAGTATCCAGTTGTTTTTGGTGTAAAAAATATTTCAGCGTCATCACCCATAAAGTCTCCATTATCGTTTCCTGCGAGCGAATCATACAAAAGGCCACCAGCCTTTGTTCTGTTCATTCTATTATTAGTGAGATTAATGCCACTTATCTCTATAATTTCTTGAGCTGATGCATCAAAAAATACATTGATCGAATTACCTTCTGAATCCTCTGATATAGGAATTAAATTCCCACCACCACCTAATTTCTTTGCGTTATTAATGGCGTTTGCTATTTGAGCGGTGGTGCTAGTGCCATTACTTGCAACGTGAATATTAAGTTTAGTATTAACTATGTCGTAATTTGCGTAGGGATTTTGCCCATCATTAATGTCGGGGAGGATCTCAAATGACATTTCCCAATCCAAACCAATTTCAGATGAAATTCCGTTCCCTGTGGGAGTACCGTTATCACTCACTTTGAATGGAATGCTGTCACCATTGATTTCCAGTAAGTACTCAACAGCAGTATTCTCGGTTCCTACTTTTGTGCGTGACCTGTTCAAATTCGTGTTAGCAGGTACTAAGGTGGGAACATTAGATTCAACACCAATTCTAAAGGTTGAATTGTCATCTTGAGTGGGTTCGGCATCATTGGCGCTGTAGAGCCAAGATCCGGTAT
>JACETS010000085.1 GCA_013911195.1 Verrucomicrobiales bacterium
GGTTTATATATATTGTAGTGATTAAATGATAATTAATTTCTGTCAATGGTTGTCCATAGGCTCATGAGATTATTGAAATTTATTAGCTTTCTCATGACATGATTGGCGTGAAATTAGCTGCTCTGTTAGAGTATGATCTTCAAATGGTCCATGGAAAGATTGTTTACTGCTGGTATAGGTTTTTATAAATTCTGGGAAAGATTTTACGTCAATACACAAAAAGCTATTCGAAAGGTTGGGAGGAATCCTGGAGTCGAAGATGTGCTAAAGGACTATGATGAATTTTTAGAAAAACAGAAAATTAGCAAACAGAAAGATAACGAGCAGATGTTTTTCCCCCGTAATAGACAGTGGGTGCATCTAACAAATGTCATTGGTTTTATATGGTTTTTGTATGTGTCCATTGTTGGTGGCATTGCAATAGATGATGAAGGGGTATTAAGGCCCTTTAGTATAAACTTCATTTGGTGGGTTATCGCTTTATTGTTGACAATAATAATGCTCAAAGCCGCAAGTATTAGAGGATCCAAAATTGATACTGGTCATGTCCGGGGTTATGTCGCTCCAATGGGTGCTGTTGAAGTATATGAACTCAATTTTGATCAGGTGACGCAAGCTTTTATATGCAAAAAAACAAACCAACCTTATACAGGATTAGTATTTTTAGTTTGGAATGAAATTATAAAGGAATGGGGTGTTTCTGTTGGGAAATTGCATGGTTTGTGGATTGAGTATTATGCAAATGGAGATAAAAAAGCTGAAATAGAATATAATAAAGGTGAGCAAATTTCTGCAAAGCATTGGAATGGTTTAGGTGAACTTGTTGATTCAGAGGAAGAGGCATTAAAGGTGCCTCCTAAACCATCTCCTGAATTTCTAAGAACTTGATTTAAAAAATTAATCTCTGAATTTCTACTCTTATCCATATTGCAATATCACTATTCCGCATCTCTAGGAGTATGTAGATAGGGGCTAATATTTCAGGGATTTGTTTGAATGCTTCAAGGATTGTATTGCTTATTGATTAAAAAGGTGTTCGTCTTCTAATTGTAATAAATGAAGATTCCATACCTTATAATTTTATTAGTGTTGTTAGTCCCCAAAATTCAAGCTTTTGGAGAGGACGAAGGCAATGTCGATATTGAAATTGAATTGTTATCATCGATACCGGGACGTGATTTACAATGGGATTGGTGGCAAGCACGTACTGCTTTTGTTCCATCATCCGAGAATGGGAAAGGGGCTAAGTCAAAGTGGGTAACGACGATGTCTGAAACTGGTCGTGCCGTATCACATGATTTTCATGATATATTTGAATCGGTAAGTTATGATCAAGGCGTTACTTGGAGTAAGCCCAAAAGGTTAGATTCACTCAGAAGGTTCAAAGAAGACGATGGTTATGAAGTTAGCGCCGGTGATCTTTGGCCAACCTATCATAAAAAATCGGGGAAAGTTATATCGACTGGAAAAACCTTCAATTTTGAGAAGGGGACAAATGAAAACATAAGAAGGGAAAAAGTTTCGTATGCTGTAATGGATCCAAAAAGTGGAGAGTGGGGAAAGTTGCGATTTTTGGAAATGCCGGAAAAGGATCATGCAGGAAATATTATTACTGCCGTAAATGCGGGAAATACACAAAGAGTTGATTTGCCAAATGGAGATATACTTCTGCCTGTTCGTTACATGGCAGATTCAAAAAAAGTTAATTATACAAGTATTGTTGCTCTTTGCCGATTTGATGGAGAGAAACTCGTCTATGTAAAGCATGGAACCGAACATTCAATCCCCCGGGACAGAGGGCTTTATGAGCCATCTCTTATCGAGCATAAGGGAGAATATTTTTTAACTCTTCGTGCTGACCATAGTGGATTTGTGACAAAAGGGGTAGATGGTTTGTCTTTTGAAAAAATTCGTGAATGGACATTTGATGATGGCAAGCCGTTGGAAAGTTACAACACTCAACAGCATTGGATTAGCGCTGGAGGATCGCTTTTCTTGATATATACACGTCGAGCTGGAGATAATAACCATATCTTTAGACATAGAGCTCCTCTCTTTATTGCAGAAGTTGATCCAGAGAGGCTATGTGTCATACGAAGTACTGAGAAGGTGTTACTGGCAGAAAATGAGGCTACTCTAGGTAATTCTGGTGTATGTCAACTGAGTGCTAATGAATGGCTGGTTACTTGTGGTGAAGGGTTGTTGAGAATGGGAAAGAGAAAAAACGAAATCAATAAGGTTCTTTTTGCGAAGGTGAGAGTGATAAATAAACCAAAATAATTATTTTTGTATTTTTAGTAAGACTAACTGAGTAAATTTTTAATCTAAAAGTTATAATGAATATTTTAAGAGTTATTGTTCCTTTTGTTCTAATTGGCCTGTGCCCATCTTATGGAGATTGGAAGGAAGAAACCGCCATCGTATCAAAACAAAAAAATGAGACAGTTGTTAAAAGAATTGATGATGAGGTAGTCTTGTTTAGTCACTCTGACCCGCAACTGAGTATTGAGTGGAGCTTAGCCAACAATATTAATACAATCGTGCTTGGAGGTGAGTATATTTTCGACGACAGGGTCGATGTCCCGCGTGCGGGTGTGAATCTAATAGTGGATAAGGAGGCAATCTTTAAACTTAATCCTGACACGAAGCACACAACAATTTCTTTCAAGGCGAGTAAGCCTGATTATTGGGGGATGATTCCATTTATATACAACAAAGGTCATAACGATGTTCAGGTTTTAATGTTCGGGACATCAGTTAAATACCGATGGGAGACGGAGGAGAGAGGGCGTCAGACGTTTCCTATAATGTTTGATGGAAGAAATGATAATGGAGACTGCGGTATTGTAGGAGGCACTATGCTGGTTACTGGAACGGCGACTGATTCATTTTGGTTGGTCGATTCAAGTCATGTAAAAGTTCCGGTTGTTGCTCTTGATACTGGTCCGGGAGCCTCTCTTGTTCTTGAGGGTTGTGAGGACTGTGATCTTGGGATGATTGTAAATTTATCTCCTGAAAAAGGGGGGAAGACAGGTGAAACAATCGACTTAAATTCTAGAAGTATTGACATAACGATCGAGAGGCTAATCGGCGAAAGGTCCAATGAAATTATAGACTGCAATGAAAGCCATGTGATTATTGATGAAGTCGTATCTGTTGGAGTGCCTCAAAAACTTTTTGGGAGAGGTCCTGTTTCAGGTCCAAGATTTACCGATAGAAGATCTTTTGGGACCAGGTCTCTGGATGTGAAAAAGACAACCATCTTAGATGATGCCGATAAGGTTGAATTAATACATAAAACACCTAATCTACCGGAGGGTTTACCCGTTTTTGATGTAACGACAGTCGTTAAAGTGACCCTTAAGAATGGGGACCAAAAAGAATATAAAAAATCGGTTAAATTCGATTTGAGGTAATTAAACCATTTAAGTCACAAGAAAACTGTTTCCAGATTTCTTGTTTTATTTCATGATGGAGGCATGAAATTTCTTTTATGTTACTCAAGTCTATTCTGCAGTCTTTTAACATTATCAGTAGCTAAGCCTGAGGCATTTGAGGTTAGTGAGTCTTTGTTTTCTGAATTGCCAGGAGGTAAAGAGGCGGATGGGATAGTTGGAGATTTTATTCTAAGAAATGATTTAGTCGAAGCTGTCATTGCTCAAAATGCGCCTTTCAGAAAGGCTAATATGGGAACTTTTTGGGGTGCTAACGGTACGACACAAGGGTGTCTTTATGATTTATCTCTAAGGGGAAGTAATAACGATCAGATAACAATTTTTTCACCACTAGGATTAAAGGGCGGAGTTTCATATGTTAAGGTTTTAGAACAAAATGATAAGGATGAGGCAGCGATAGAAACTGTAATAACTTCTGCAAAAGGTGGAGGTTTGTTTACAAGGCATCTTTACATCATCAGGAATGGTTGGAGTGGTGTTTTAATAAAAACGACGCTTCGAAATGATACCCAGCTGGAAAGAGAGGTTAAATTATCAGATTCATGGAACAGGTTTGGTGCTGAGGGTAAGGTTGGTAATATTAAGTGGGCAGATTCAATTGATCCATCTGATAAATGTGGGTATGCCTATTCAGCTGAGGGTGATTTGATTCCGAATAGCATAAAATTAAAACCCTCACAAGAATACACCTTTAGGCGATTCTTAGCGGTATCAACATCACCTCTAGCGGCCGTGGGAGTTATTTTAAACCGGGCTGGTGATACTGTTAAACTTAATGGTGCAATTAAAGAGCTGGAAGGTTCTGCTATTTCTTCAGCAAGTATTGTTGGTGATATCCAAGGTGTTAAAATTAACGGTTACCCAGACAGTAATGGAGAGTTTTCATTTTATCTTCCCAAGAAGGGATTCCATAACCTGAGATTTACAGATATAGGAAGAGAACCTTTAGAAGAGGTAATTAATTTTGGGGATGAGCGTATTGTTAAAAAAGAATTCCAGATGTCTAAAGCAAGCCGTATTGTCTTTGATGTTCGTGATGAAAGTGGAGCGAGTATTCCGTGTAAAGTTCAGATCAATGGTCATGGAAAAACAAAAGCCCCTTATTTAGGTCCAAATAATCGCGCCCACGGCTGTATTGATCAATATCATTCTGAGAAAGGCCAATTTAGTGTTGCTGTACCAAAAGGTGAGTACAGGGTCGTTGTGACCAGAGGAATCGAGTTTTCACATTTTGAAAAAATTGTGAATATAGGATCAAGTGAAGTTGTTCAGGTTGACGTAAAGTTGAAGCGTCTTGTAAAAACGCCTGGTTGGGTCAGTACAGATTATCATAACCATTCGACGCCTAGTGGCGATAATACCTGTGGAACTGCCGACCGTGTAATTAATATGGCGGCGGAGCATTTAGAGTTTGTTCCTACCACTGAACACAATCGAATGTTTGATTGGACTCCAACAATTAAATCATTAGGACTCGAAAAAGTGATGTCGACCGTGCCTGGCATAGAATTGACTGGGTCAGGTGCTCACTTCAATGCCTTTCCTTTTAAACCTGATCCCAAAAAACAAGATGGTGGAGCCCCACAATGGTCTAAAGACCCAAGATTAAATGCAATTACATTGAGACATTTTCAGGATTCAGATCCAGATAGGTGGGTTCACATTAATCATCCTAGCATGCAGGAAAACTTTGTTGATTGGAATGGCGATGGGCTCATTGATGGGGGGTATGCAAATTTAGGTGGAATGCTTGATGGTTTAGAGAGCCAGAACTATCTTGGAAATGAAATTTTACATGGGTCGCCTTACAGGATAGATAAAAAACTCGGCCCCGGAGGAAGAGTTAAATACGTCAGGGAATTCATTTGGCTTCAAATTCTAAACCAAGGTCATAAAGTTTGGGGGATTGCGGTAAGTGATGCTCACACTGTTCATGGAAATGGAACTGGTGGCTGGAGGACCTATGTTAAAAGTTCAACTGATGAGCCAGACAAAATTGATTGGAGAGAGCTCGTTAGAAACTCAAAATCAGGTCAGATGATCTTAACAAATGGTCCATACTTGGAGGTTTCAACCGACCAAGATAATATAGCGGGTGCAGATATTAGGGCGGCTAGCGGTGAGGTTTCATTGAATGTTAAGGTGCAATGCACTGACTGGATAGACATAGACCGAGTTCAGGTTTTAGTTAATGGGCATCAATCTAAAAAACTGAATTTTACGAGAAAGAATAATCAAGAGATGTTCAAAGATGGTGTGATCAAATTTGACCAAAAGATTAAAGTTAACTTGAGTCAGGATTCACATCTAATTGTCGTTGCTTATGGTGAAAACTTTAACCTGAAAAAAGGATATGGAAGCAGTACTCAAAGCGGAATGAACCCTTGTGCCTATAACAATCCCATCTTTGTTGATGTCGACGGAGGTGGATTTAAAGCGAGCGGGGACACCCTTGGATATCCTTTACCAGTACAGGGTTTAACGGCGGATAAAGTGTCAGATCTACTCAAGAAATAAAAAAAGGCCTATTTTAATGGGAATTATTAAATTTTATCTAATTTTAATCCCTTGCTTTGCGTTATAAAAATGAGATAATTAAAAATAAGATTATGAAGATATTCACACTGTTTTCTTTTTTAATCATCAGCATGGCTTTTTCTGCTGGAGCAGAAATGCGTACATTTACCAGTGCTGATGGATCAAAAACCCTGAAGGCTAAAGTCCTCGACTACTCCCAAGCGAAGGGAACTGTTAAAATGGTCAGAGAAGGTGGTAAGGTAATGACCTTTCCTGTTAAAGCTTTATGTGAAGAGGATAATAAGTATTTAGTTTCTTGGTATCAGACAACAATGGCCGCACGTAAGTTGGCTATCAGAATTTCTGATCAAGAAGAGAAGACCTCTGAAAGAAAAACTGATAATGCCAGAATTTCTTCCTACGATTCAGGATTCAAGCTTAATGTTTGGAATAATGGTGTAAATCCTTTCGAAAACATTGATGTTAAGTATCAGATTTTTTACACTGTTGATGGTGTGAAGGGAGCCAAAAATCAGGACCTTGTTGCTAGCGGTAAAACTACTATTAGTTCAATTACTCCTAGAACAGGTCAGGATTTAACTACTGAGAAAGTTACATTAACCAAGATTAGACCACTGCCAGCATCTGAGTGTGCTGGAGGTACATGAACTCAGTCTAGACCACCCCGCGCGAGTTCGCGCACCGACAGAGTTAAAGGAGTGATCGTCAAATTCTTTAAAGACGGTCAGGAGATTAAAGAGGTTGCATATCCCAGTGGATTTAGAGGCGCTTGGTCTTCAGAAAATCTTTCTGCCGGACTTTAATTTTTCCTATTTGGATATTCCAGCTAAAGCCTTTTGAATAAAAGGCCACATAATGTCTGGGTAAAATTGATGCCCTGACTTGCCCCAACGCATTGACATCTTGTCGCTTGCCTTCCTGTCTGAATAAATTGCTTTGATTGCGTCTGTAGTTCTTTCCACATCGATTTTGCTGTGAAGTCCATCTTTGATTCCGTGAACAATTAGAAGACTTCTTGGTGCGATTAAACCGCCAAGATCCCTGAAATCCCCCCAATTTATAATACCAGGAATAGCGCAACAATCACAGTGGAAGATGTAACCAGTGTTGCTGGTTATTGAGGTGAAGGAACAGCTAGGTAATGAAACTTTGATCCGCTCATCTAGTGCTGATGTATAGGCAGTGAGGACGCCGCCTCCCGAATTGCCTGTCATTATGATCATTTCACGATTGATTCGTGAATCCTTTAAGGCCCAATCAAGTATTTTTTGCATATCCCAAACTCTTTCAGCGGTTGGAGTTCTGCCTGAAATAAGACAGTGCATTAATTGAGCTCTACATGGCCGGTTCCCATGACGGCCTTTTGGATCTGGTATGAGTAATTCCTTAGCAAGACCTCTAGTGGCTGGCGCAATTGAAATCATGCCTTTGAGGACAGCCTGTTCGGCAATGTTCCCGTCTCTACCAAGAATTTTATCGCGATGCGATTTATTGATGTAGGCTCCTGCATAGGAGTGAAGCCCATCAACGTCGTGCCCGTGAGGAGAGAGAAGGAGAGGGTGCTTTTCCCTTAGCTGTCTATTTTTAGGGACTAATAAATAAAAAGGCACCTTAATCCCAGGTTCTGTTTCAATATGATATAGAGTCCTTATATATTTATCATCAATCGTTTCTTCTTTGATCTGGATTGTTGAAGGCTTAAACCCTTCTAGATCTTGAGTGATTTTATCGAGTCCAATGATTTTAGATAATTCCTTTCTTGCCTCTATTTGCCATTCTTTAAAATTAATATTTGGATTGTATTTGTATTTAGCTTTTCCAGTTTGGATGCGTTTCAAATAGTCAGAAGTTTCTTTTGGATAAGTAACAAAAGGGGGGGCTTGACTGAATGATTTCGAGACAAATATGCAAACAAGGCAAACAAGGGTAAAAGTTTTATGCATATTCATGATCATGAACCCAGTTTGATGAGAGGCCAGTATTTAAAGAATAATCAAACCTACTTTGATGGTATTGTTTTTTCTTTTGTTTTAACTCCCCACGCTTTTTCGACCATTTTAAATCCACCTGGGTCATATTTTTTAAGTTCTTTTCTGTTGTGTGGAAACCAATCATTATGACCAAAATATGCCTCTGTCGCTTCAGCAAAGTATTCAGCTTTATTTGAAGCTGCATATGCTTTGACTAGCTTTTCTTTATCCTTTCTATCAGGTACTTTGAGGTATAGGCCCCTTGCCATGGCTTTGGTAAATGACTTGGTAATATTGGGGTCATCATAGCCTAAGTGAACGATATGATAGGCATGAGCTAACTCATGAAGCATGGTCATTGGCCCCCACTCAAATATCTTGTGTTCAACTAGCGCTGCCTCTGGGTTGATTACATGTACGCCAGGAGCCATGTGAGGATTTAATCCATGATCTCTAAGCCAATTTTCGTCATGGTGAAAAGGGATAACACCACGTTCATTTTCTCTCAAAGGATAGGTGGGCTCATTACTTACCCAAATAGGTATTGTCTTTAGAAATTCAAGAGATTCCTTGGGTACCACATTAATAAATCTCTTTATGCCATCAGTGACTTCCTTTTTTATGATTTTGTCTAAGTCTTTTTGTTTAGAAACTGATTCTTCTACATAGAGCTTCCAGCCAAGCACATTACTCAGATCGTATTTCCAAGTTTTATCTTTATCTTTGAAAGACACGATTTCTGCTAAAGCCAGATTGCTTGTAATCAATAAAGCAATAACTAAAAGATTTGATACTAGAATTCTTTTCATTAATAACTGGGATAGTTTAAGCATGAGGGAATTTAGGTCCAATGCGCCTAGCTACTTCTTCTAAAGTAGTTTCACCCTCGTGTACTTTTTCGAGCGCGTCCTCAACTAACGGGGTAAAACCGTGCTTGTTGGCTAATTCTCTAATTTCACTTGTAGGGGTTCCTTCTCCAATTGCGATTGAAATCTCGTTATTTGGAAAAAAGAGTTCGTAAATACCCATAAGTCCGTCAAAACCGGTATCGTTACATACTTCACAACCCTTTCCATGATAATATTTCGTTTTAACGGGTTTTTCATAAAAAAGACTCATAAGTTCATCATCGGGTGAATGTTCTTCTTTGCAATCGTTACATATTTTTCTTATCAGTCGTTGACCGATTGCCCCAAGAAGATTGCTCGAGATATAGTCATCAGTAATACCTAAATTTCTCAATCGTGTTATGGTTCCGATTGCGCTGCGAGTATGTAAGCTGCTCAAAACGAGATGCCCTGTTGTTGAGGCCTTAATGGCAATTTCTGCAGTTTCGTTGTCTCTTATTTCACCAACTAGAATCGCGTCAGGGTTTTGTCGAAGAAAGGTTCTTACGTAATCAGCAAAATCCATAAACTCATTTGTGCTTTTCTGATTAACCTTGGGTAATTCTCGCTCAACTGGGTCCTCAGCGGTCATTACCTTGAGGTTTTTATTTACCAAGGTTTGGACTGAAGCATAGAGAGTGGAAGTCTTGCCTGATCCAGTTGGTCCGGTAGTTAAAAGTAGTCCATTGGGATAACTCACCATGCGTGAATAAGATTTTAAAATGCTGGGAGACATTCCTAATCCATCTAATTCAAGAATGACTCTTTTCGGGTCGATGACACGGATAACTACCTCTTGTCCGTAACTTCCTGGTATGATTGATACTCTAAAGTCGACCTTTCTCGTTTTTCCATCTTCCTCATAATTGGCGGAAAATCTACCGTCCTGAGATCTTTTTCTTTCTAAATGATCAAGATCACAAATGATTTTAATGCATGCGATTACTCTTTCAATATTTGTCGGTGAAAGGGAAGTGGTAATCTGGTGTAAAACGCTGTCGATTCTTAATCTTAAATCTGCGTCTTTATGGTAACTTTCAATATGAATGTCACTCGCTTTTTTTTGCAGTGCGATGCTTAAGATGTCTTGAAGAATAAGGTTGGGTTTACGATCTTTAGAAAAGTCAATTATTGAGGAACTGCTTAATGATAAGGTATCCAGTGATTCATCTGAAATCTTGGTTTCATGAATTATGGAGATGGCCTTTTCAATTTCATAGGCATTCAGTTGTATTGGATTTAGTGGTTTCCCTAATTTCTCCTCCGCTTCTTTAAGAAGTTCTTTGTCATCAATATTAAGAACTCCAACTCTTATCTTATCGAGGTCTTCAATTGCCGGATCATCTAGCAAGACAATGTGATTTGAGGTGCAGAAATCTAAATCCAAATAGGCAGCTAATTCAGAATTGATATTAAAGAGTGATAATTCAGTAA
>JACETS010000086.1 GCA_013911195.1 Verrucomicrobiales bacterium
ATAGTAAAGATGCTGAAGCCCTGATGCCTGCTAGATAAGCTCACTAATTAGGTTTCCTGAACCAACCACATCCTGAACATCACGCGGTATATTGGCAAGGGTCCTCACTTGACCCAAATCAAAAAGGCTATGCATAATTGTACCCAACAAATCATTACTAGTGATTGGATTCGTAATGGGCTCTGCTCCTTTCTTGTCAGATTCACCAATAACCTGACCCATCTTTAATCCTCCTCCTACAAAAACCAAAGGACAAAGATTTCCCCAATGATCTCGACCTCCTTTAGCATTAATCTTTGGTGTGCGACCAAATTCACCAGTAATCACTAAAAGAACTTTTTCAGTTAAACCACGAGATTCTATATCTTCAATAAATGCACTCACAGCCTTATCAACGGCCGGTCCAAGAACCGGCATTCCGTCAGTAATAGCAAATTCATGAGCGCCGTGCATATCCCATCCAGGACTACTTACTGTAATAAATCCACACCCTGACTCACAAAGTCGACGAGCTAGTAGCATCTGCTTTCCAAGAGAAATAGGTGAATGCCCTCGAATGGCATCTTTATTCTTTCGCTTATCAACGGTTGCCTTCGGAACATCAAATTGGCTGGTATCATAACGCTCAATGATTTTAGAGTCTTCCTTTGAAAAGTCGAAAGCTTCTCCAACTCCTTTCATCAACACATCGATGGCCTGTTGTTGAAGAGATGATGCCTGATGAATGGCTCTGGATGAATCTAGCCTTCTTTTGAGAACATCCAAACTCGATGAAAGGCTTAATTGGTCCATTATTCTATCTTGTGGAACCTGCAACTTCATATCATCAAGAAGGTCACCTCCCGAGCTCGGGTCAAAGGCACCATAAACTGAAGATAGCTTTCCAGTATTCGCTATGCGGCTAGGAACAGAATTAAATCTTCTGGCATCTTTTGTTTCAACAGCGGCAGGAACAATGAGTGTATTTGCCGGCATCCCATTAAGTGAATTAGTAATACCAGCAACTCGACTAAATAAGGACCCCATACAAGCTCCTGTCGGATTACCCCCTGCGGCAACATGCATAGCCGCTTTGGCGTGATCACTAATACCATGCCTGTAACTTCTAACGACAGCCATTTTGTCAGCCATTTTGGCTAATCTCTTAAAGTGTCCTCCAAAACGAACGCCTGGAATATTAGTTTTCACCTCTCCAAAAACTGAACGAATCTCCGAAGGGGCATCCATTTTAGGATCAAAAGTTTCATACTGAGAAGGCCCTCCCTGCATATTTAGCATGACTACCGTTTTATCCTTAACGTAGCCTTTTGCTTCTTCGGCTAATACTTGAGGCAATGACAATCCCCCTAATCCCAAAGTTCCTATCTTTAATAATTCCCGACGACTATAACTCTGACAATTTCTCGAAATCTTATCAGAGTAAAGCGTTAGCATGATAGGATATGTTCTATGACATTTATTACAAAGGCAACTAAAGACTCTTTCATTTCAGATGCTTATTGTATAAAAACCAAAAAATGCTGCGAAAACAAAGCTCTAAATGGTTTTGAGGTGCTTATCAAAAAATGCTTTTGTCTTATCCCACATTTCGTCAGATAAAACATGCCCTACTCCCTTTTGAACAAAGGTACTAAAATTTTCACCGGCATTCATTTCTTCATAGATTTTTGAAATTCGTTTAATACCCTGATTAACATATTTAATCGGACTACCTTGATCTAGATCACCAAAATTTAAATGCATAGGTTTTGGGGCGATCAAGGATGCTATATCTGGTGTGTCACCATAATTCATCCAACCAGGAATATAATTCGGAAAACAGTGAAGAATTTTTGTGTCATGAATAGCGTTGTATGTTGGCATACAACAATTACCTACCAAAGCTTTTAGCCGAGGCTCATGCGGTCCTAAAAGCCAAGTATGCGTTGACCCCATTGAATGCCCATAACATCCAATCCTTTCTTTATCGATCTCAGGTCTAGTCACTAGAAAATCAATAGCACGCTGCATGTCTAAAATATTTTTCCACGCCATAGATTTCCCCTGAACAATATATTTCAAAAATTCAAACCGCTCATATTGACCATTATTAAGTTTTTCATCAGGATCTTGGCGCTCTTCAAAGCAAAGCGCATCAGGACAAAGTACAACATAACCCTCTTTTGCCAAAGCCACTCCAGTATGATGCATTGGTGACCCTGCCAGTCCTGCAGGCTCGCTTTTTCCTATATGATATTCCCCGTTGTGTTGATGCCATACAACAACTCCTGGAACTGGATTTTTTTCGTCAACCCCGTCAGGAACAATCAATATTGCAGGGACTCTGTCATTTTCTTCAACCTGATAGCTCAAAAATTCAAGACGATAACCCCCCTTATTAATTTTTTTATTAATCGTGGGTTCAAGAGAACAAGGCTCAGGCCAAGGCCCACCCAAACAATTAACTAATGAAATTAATAATTCTTTCTTTTTTGCATCCATATTTATCTCTTCAGAATAATTATCAGCGTTCGAATTGGGAATACCGCTAATTGCAATTCCAATAGCTGATGATCTAAGAAATCCTCTACGCGGTATGAGTAATGAGTCCTTTTTAGACATTTTATCTAGGAAATATCGAGAAAAATCTCAACATTATCAAAGTGATTAGATATAACGATTTTTTAATTGAAGGACGACTTGGCATAAAAATATTTAGGAGCTATAAGTATTAATCGTATCAATAATTAAATGAATTTAGTCTCCCAATCAAAACACCAGTACTTTTTTGTATCGGTTTTTTTCACTTTGATTCTTTTTGTCACAAAAGAATCTAATGCACAGTTGATAGTCAATATGAACCTTCCAAAGACTAACTATCTCTCATATGAACCTATGGTTGCTACCGTGACTGTCTATAATAGAGCAGGAAATGATGTCGTTCTTGGTGGCCCAAAGGGAAGGGGCTGGATGTCGTTTGATGTTTATCGCGACGGACAACTATTATCGCCTCGCTCATTTGATGGCGGGTTTGAAACTATGCTGCTAAAGGCAGGGCGTAGCGTAACGAAAAAAGTAGACATTAATCGACTTTACCCCGTTGCCGATTATGGAAGTTATACCATTAATGCGTCGGTTTATTTTCCACCTCGTCGTTCCTATTTCAGTTCAAAAAAACGAAGAGTCAATGTGACTGATGCTCGAGCATTCTGGAAACAATCCTTTGGTTTTTCACAAGGTCGAAACAAACTAGCAAGCTTTAGACAGTTCTCTTTGCATGAGCACCGTGAGTCTGCTAATTCAGCACTCTATGTTCGCTTAAGAGAGACTAAAGGAACCAAGGTCTATTGCACTTTTTCTCTCGGCAGATTTATCAATGTACGTAAACCTCAAGCAACAATTGATGCACAAAACAGGCTTCATGTCATGCATATGATTAGCCCAAGGATTTACTCTCATGCTAGAGTTAGCCCGGAAGGTGCTTTTTTAGGTAATGAGTATTTTCGAGAAACCACAGAAACTAGACCTTCATTAGTGATTGATGCTGGAGGGTCGGTTAAAGTGGTTGGAGGAATCGCTTATGATCCTAATAAACCACCGGAGGCTAAAAACCAACCCAGGTCAGCATCTGAGTTGCCGCCCGGACTTTTCTCTAATTAGTATCAGACCAGTAACCCGCTACCCTTCCCAAAGTGCTCAGTTCTAATTATTTATCCATTATCAAAGTATTCGTTTTCCTATTTACGGTCATAGCTCCGCTAAACATGACTGCAAAAGCGATTCCATTTACAAAAGTAATATTAGATGCTGGTCACGGCGGCCATGATCTTGGAGGTACGTTCGGTTTAACTTACGAAAAACATCTGGCTTTAGATGTCGTAAAACGTGTGGAAATCTACCTCAAATCGCAAGGAATCAGCACGAAGTTGACAAGGTCCAGAGACACCTTCATTTCACTTCAAAGAAGGGCTAGAATTGCAAATGCCGAATCAGGAGCAATTTTTGTTAGTATTCATTTTAATCATGCAAGAAGCAGGAAAGCGGCGGGAATTGAGACTTTTTATCATACCAAAAATAAAAACAGCTTGAAACTGGCTCACATGATACAATCAGCCTCTCTTTATAAAACTAGAGCAAATAATAGGGGAGTAAAAAAAGCAAACTTTCTTGTCCTCTCGAAAAACAATCGCCCTGCAGTGCTTCTAGAGTGTGCATTTCTCACCAATTCATCCGATCGTTTTCGTGCTCTGGATCCAGAATACAGACAAAGAATCGCAGAAGCAGTAGCCATGGGTATAATAAAATTCCGTCAATCAAATTAAGGCTTTAAATGATTGATTATTAGATCCTAATGAGGGTTGAAATATGATTCTGGACCCACAAGAAATGTTGAATGCCGAGGAGCATTTGATAGAAGGAGGCATTAGTCCAGAATCATTGATGGATGAAGCAGGGTTAGGAATAGCCAATGCTGTTTCCCAATTCTTTCCTGAACCTGGCAACTTAATTGTTTTTGTTGGTCACGGACACAATGGAGGTGATGCCTTGGTTGCTGCCAGATTTTTGAAAATAAGGGGCTGGATGGTTCAGCTAAAATTAGTAACTTCAATTGATAGGCTAAAGCCCCTAACAAGAAAGAAACTTCAACAATTTGAAAAAGAAAAAAATTCAACTTATTCATCTTCTGACTCAGAAAAGAAACTCCATCTAGTAAGTATTGATGGGCTTCTTGGAATTGGTGCGAGCGGAGAACTTAGATCTGAATATCTTGAGGCGACCAAAGAAATTAATAAGCTTCGATCTAATTTCGATGCAGTCACCTTTTCTTTGGATATTCCATCGGGAGTAGATGGCCTCACAGGCCATGCTTATGATGATGCTGTAGTAGCCGATTTCACACTCACCATAGCGCACCCAAAGACTGGCCTTTTGAAAGATGGCGCTATCAATCACGTTGGTAGAATTGCTACTATTCATTTACCCAATCTTCATCCTCTACCCGGGCAGGGTGATGGAAACGCATTTCTCATTAATTCCTTTAGTCTTGAAGGAAAATTACGCGACAAAACTCATGATTATCACAAAGGTCTTAATGGGCATGTCGGAATCATTGGTGGAAACATTGGAATGATTGGAGCCTCCGTTTTATCTGGATTCGCCGCCCTAAAGGGCGGTGCCGGTTTAGTAACTATCATAGCAAGAGAAGAGTCTTATCCATTAATTGCATCAATGTCACCTCCCGAAATAATGGTTATTCCCGTAAGGTCTTATGAAGAAGTTACCGAGATGCCATTTGATTCACTAGCCATTGGCCCCGGACTTGGTACAGGCGAATGGGACAAGGAAGTTCTGAATTTATTATTTTCTGACATCAGGCCAATAGTTGTTGATGCTGATGCACTTAATCTTATTTCAAAGAATGACCCGTCCGAACTTCAAAATGCACCAGCACCTCGCCTTCTAACTCCTCACCCAGGAGAGATGAGAAGACTGGATCCTAATAGTGAAGGAAGTAGGCGAGAAAGAGTACAATCTTTTGCAAGTAGGACATCGTCTACGGTTCTACTCAAAGGAGCGAGAACTGTTATTGCCTCGTCGAGCTCAACTCAACCAAGTGCTTTTAATTCAACAGGCAACTTAGGAATGTCGACTGCAGGGGTTGGGGATACCCTAACAGGATTATGTTCTGCAATGATTGCTGGAGGGATAAATACTTTTGATGCAGCCTGTTTAGGGTCCTGGATTAACGGTAGAGCTGCAGAAATTGCTATATTTAATAAAGATGAGTCCTATGAGTCACTCATAGCCAGTGATCTGCCCAAAAATTACGGTCAATGTTTTAAAGATCTTAAAAAGAGTGCTTTTTAAGACGTTCTAAAACTGTAAATTGGTCTAGAAGGAATGACAGAAACTTTAAAGTTAAAGATCTTATTTGAAATCTCTACGCTTTGTTTGGTAGGGACTATTATTGGTCTGGCTGTTTTTTGGTTTCTTAATTGGAACTATCGAAGGAAACATCAAGTTCATTGCCCGTCTTTAGAAGATGACAAGCCCATTTTAATAAAGCCGTCTATGAAAATTGATGGTTTTGACCTGATGGTTGTAATGGGCATTATTTTATTTTTTTATGCGAACCAAGTCTTGGCATATTTCGCCTCATCAACAGAGCTTAATCAACATGTTGTAAAAAATTCAGAAAATACAGATCCATCAAGCATAGGTCTGGTGGATATTCTACTCAGTAATATTATTTTCCTCATTGTTGGTGCAGTAATTTTTGCATTGGCCTCTTTTTCGAGAGGACGAAAACCTAAACATGTCTTTGGTTTACGTAAACGATCACAAAAATATATAATTATAATCACAATGGCAGGAATGTTTGTGGCTTATATTGCTGTATTCATCGGTTCGATTATTTCAAGCTTTCTGTTATCAACCGGAGAACCCAAAAAAGAAAACTTACAAGAAATCGTTCAAACTTTAATGACGAACGATGATATTTCACTAAAGATAGCCATCGCTTTATCGGCCATTATTTTTGCACCATTGATAGAAGAGGTTATTTTTAGAGGGTACCTATATCCTGTAATAAAACGATTTTCTCATCCCATTTTCTCTTGTGTAATAACTTCCCTTCTTTTTGCTGTTATTCACTCAAATTTAGAAGGGCTTATGCCTTTATTCTTACTGGCCATCGTCTTAACCATATTTTATGAAATAAGTAAATCTATATGGGTTCCAATCTTGATGCATGCCTGCTTCAATGGCGTAAATACCATTTCAATCTTGATACTAACTAATGCCTTATAAAAGAAACCTGAAAATTTCAGATCTTGGAGAAGACTATTTTATTGAGGAGGTCACAAAGAATCTGATTGCTCACAAGGATGTTGTTATTGCTGCGGGAGACGATTGCGCAGTTATCAAAACGGGTGACAAGGATTCTTATCAGTTACTGAAAACTGATTCCGTGGTTGAAGGGGTCCACTATTTACCAACGGATTCACCCATAGCCGTTGGTTATAAGGCTATGGCAAGAGCGATGAGTGACATTGCAGCCATGGGAGGCAAACCGCATCATGCGATGGTAACACTAATTTTAAATCCTAACTCAAAATTATCCTACCTTAAATCGATTTACAGAGGGTTATCGAAGGCAGCGGCCCTGCATGGAATAAGTATAGTAGGGGGAGAAACTGCTAGTGCGGGTAAAAACTCCAAGAATTCGATTACGATATCTTTGACTGGAACAGTTAAAAAAAATCAATGCTGTTTTCGAAATAAGGGCAAACCAGGGGATAAATTATATGTCACAGGTAAACTGGGTGGTTCTATAAAAGGAAAACATCTCAAGTTCAAACCAAGAATCAAAGAGGCAAGTTGGTTAGCCAGTAAGTATACACCCAGTGCTATGATGGATCTAAGTGACGGCCTCGCCAATGACTTGCCTAAGTTGGCTAAAGCCAGTCATTGTGGTTATGAAATCGATCTTAAATCCATACCCAGATCTCGTGGATCTAGCATTAAGGAAGCCGTCAATGATGGCGAAGATTACGAATTGTTATTTGCGATTTCGCCAAAAAAAAATAAAGATTTAGAATCAAATTGGGGGAAATCATTCAATAACCTCGAATTAAACTGTATTGGAAAACTGGAAAGGCCAGACATCAAAAAACCATCGCTTGAGGGAGGCTGGCAACATTTTTAGTTATTGATGATCGATACAACTATTCATTCGGAATCAGAGATGATAGAGTTTGGTAAGAAAATTGGATCAGAAGCCAAGCCGGGGGATGTTTTTGGTTTAATTGGAGACTTAGGCGCTGGTAAGACTCATTTTACTAAAGGTTTTGTTCTTGGAAATGATTGTGATAAACCAGTGACTAGTCCTACTTTCTCATTAATTCATGAATATGAAGGTGGGTCTTCCTATATTTATCACTTTGATTTATATCGTTTGGAAAATACCTCCGAGCTCTTGGAGATAGGATGGGAGGATTATTTAGATATGGATGGAATCTGTATCGTTGAATGGGCTGATAAATTCCCTGAATTAATGCCAGAAAATATAAAGTGGTTAAAGATTAAATTGTTAGATGACGAAAAGAGATTAATCACAGAAGTAATCGAACCATGAATAACGTGCTGTCCATAGATACATCGACTCAATTAGGGCAAATTGCTCTATTATCAGATGGCAACTTAGTATATGAACAGGCCTTTACTTCTGAGCGATCTCATAATTCTCAGATATTTTCTCCATTAGAAAAAGCTCTCAATTTATGTGATGGAAAAGTTTCTCTTATAGTCGTTGGAACAGGGCCAGGATCCTATACAGGAGTAAGAATTGGAATTGCCGCCGGAATTGGTATCTCAATGGTCAAAGAAATTAACATTATTGGCATCCCATCTATATGTGCTGCGGAACTTGGAGATGATATTACCGAATATCTGTTTCTTGGGGATGCTCGCAGGGGAGAAAAATATTTTGTTACGGTCCAAAACCATCAACTACAATCTGATCCCAAGTTCGTGAAATCTGACGACAATATTGTTGATATGATTTCCATCAGTAAAAAACCAATCATTTCCTTTGAGGATAACATTCACCCAGAAGCAATTAAAACAAAACCTAGCGCAATTAAACTTGCACATTTGGCTAATCAAATGACTAATAATGAAATCAATGAGCTGAGTAAGAGTAGTCCCGTTCCACTCTATTTACGCAGTCCATTCATTACAAAGCCCAAAAAAATCGGTAAGACGGGCCCAAAAGCAGAACTCAATTAATTTTTCTATTTCAGAAAACCAATCAACGTTATAAACTGTTTATAAAGTAAACGGGCAAAAAGACTTGGTATTTAGTTCCCACATCTTCATTTTTTATTTCTTGGCTCTAATACTTGGAGCTTATTACTTTTCTCCAGAAAGATTAAAGCATCTAGTCCTAACACTAGGAAGTTACTTATTCTACGCGTGGTGGAACCCATGGTTCGTTTTATTAATGATAGCATCCACGGTCATTGACTTTCTCTGTGGAAAAATAATTTTCAATTCGACTCCAGAAAAACCTCAACGAAAAATTGGTCTACTCATATCAATAGCAGCAAATTTATCAATATTAGGGTTTTTTAAGTACGGAAACTTTTTTGCAGAAAACGTTTCGATACTGGCACGTTCAATTGGTCTCGGTGAAATTGCATTACCAGAATTTTTCAATAAAATCATTCTGCCTATTGGAATCTCCTTCTACACATTCCAATCAATGTCATACACAATTGACATTTATAGAAAAAAAGCGCTACCTGCTGAAAATTTTCTAACCTTTGCATGCTACGTCTCAATGTTCCCCCAGCTCGTTGCCGGGCCCATTGTCAGATACAGTGACATCGCAAAACAATTAAAAAATCGGATCCATTCTGCGGGATCATTTATTTATGGATTTACGAGATTTAATTACGGATTCGCAAAAAAAATACTTTTAGCAAATCCTATCGGCGAAATAGCAGACGTTTGTTTTAGCGCAGGACAATCATCATTAAGTACTCCAGCTGCTTGGATAGGAGTCATCTGTTATGCATTTCAGATTTACTTTGATTTTTCGGCATATTCAGACATGGCCATTGGCCTCGGTAGAATGTTCGGTTTTACGTTTAGGGAAAATTTTGATTCACCCTATAAATCGGGATCAATAACCGAGTTTTGGAGAAGGTGGCATATTTCCTTGTCCAGTTTTCTAAAGGATTATCTTTATATTCCCCTGGGAGGCAATAGAAAAGGAACCTCAAGGACGTATATTAATCTTATAATTGTAATGTTTTTAGGAGGTCTTTGGCACGGTGCTCAATGGACGTTTGTTATATGGGGTTTGATTCATGGAAGCATTCTTGTTATCGAACGAATATCTAGAAGAAGTAAACTTGGGGAAAAGTTACCAAGGTCGATGAAAGTATTATTAACTTTCATCATCATTCTCATCACCTGGGTATTTTTTAGAGCGGAAAACATCAACATTGCTCTGAACTATTTATCTAAAATGTTTGGTGTCGGAGAATCGGGGCAATCCGCGGGAATCCTTCTCGGTCAAGTCACAAGGCCAATGGCCTGCTTCATGA
>JACETS010000087.1 GCA_013911195.1 Verrucomicrobiales bacterium
GATCCGACCAATGAATACGGAGCCCGATTAGGTAAATGACAGATTAATATTAAGAACTTAGGTAGTTCGTCTAAGTAATAATATCCGTGACGACATTTCCATAAACGTCAGTTAAACGGTAATCTCTTCCATCATGACGATAGGTAAGTTTTTCGTGATCCAATCCTAATAGATGTAAAATTGTAGCATGAAAATCATGCACGTGGACTGGATTTTTCTCGGGACGTACTCCGTATTCATCTGTGGAACCGTGGACTATACCAGGTCTAATACCTGCACCAGCCATCCATGAACTAAATGCCCAATTATGGTGCTCTCTTCCTGGAGCATCTGCCTTGTTGTTGAACGGGGTCCTACCAAATTCAGTGGTCCAAACGACTAATGTATCTTCCATCATACCTCTTGATTTAAGGTCTTCAAGAAGCCCAGCAATTGGTTGATCAACATTTTTGGCGAGTCTTTCATGATCCATCATATTACCATGAGAATCCCAATTACCTGAAGAACCCGTATCAATAAGTTCTACAAAACGAACACCACGCTCAATGAGTCTTCGGGCGGCAAGGCACTGCCAACCGAAGCCTTCAGTTGATCCTCTTTTGAGTCCGTAAAGACGGTGGGTGGAATCTGTTTCTTTTGAGAAATCGAAAACATCTGGGACTTCCATTTGCATACCAAAGGCAGTTTCAAAGCTTTTAATTCTTGCTTCGGCTTTCGCATCCCCAGAACGAGCGAGTAAATGTCGATGATTAATTTTGTTTAATGCCTCTAATTCAACTTCCTGACGTGATTTTGGAAGTTTAGAAACAATATTTTCAAATGGATTTTTGCTCGGCCTCAAAAAGGTTCCTTGATGTGCACCCGGCAAAAAGTCGCTGGAATAGACTTGTGTACCTGCATAGGTTTGTTTTGGAGCAATTGTAATAAAAGAGGGTAAATTTTGATTTGCTGTTCCAAGGCCATAACTGACCCATGAACCAAGACTGGGTCTGGCGAATGCAAAGGATCCGGTATGCATACCCAATGTAGCATTGTAGTGGTTAGAATGATCGGTGTGCATTGAACGAATGAGTGCAATATCATCGACGCATTGAGCTACATGCGGGAATAGGGTGCTAACTTCGGTTCCGCATTTTCCGTAAGGCGAAAACTCCCATTGTGGGGCTTTCAAAAATATTTTTTCATAACCTGGGCGATTTTCAATTTCAGGATGATCGAGCTTAATTTCTTTACCAACGTCTGCCTTCAGTTTTGGTTTTGGGTCAAAGGTGTCAACATGCGAAACTCCACCAGTCATGAATAGGAAAATGACATTTTTTGCTTTTGCAGGGAAATGAGAATTTTTAGGTGAAAGAGGATCTCTTTTATTTGAATCAGCTAAAAGATCATTAATCAAGGCAGGCATTAAAGTAGAACCTGCAACAAAGGAACGAAGAAAGGATCGGCGGTCTGAAGGTTGAGAAATCATTTCTTAGTCGAGATAAAGGAATTCATTACTGGACATTAAAATTCTGGAATAAGATCTCCAGATTTCAGTGTCCTGTTCTTCAGGGTCATTGGAAATATTTGGAGCCATGACTTTTGCGAATGCCTCAAAGTCCTCATGATCTGTCTTATTCGCTGGCCTAGAAAAAAGTAACTGGTAGGCATATTCAAGCCGTTCGACTGGTCCTATAGCGCGAATATTCGCTGACAATTGATCTGCGCAATCATGAAAAAAAGGGTCATTCATAAAATAAAGCGCCTGACTTGGAACAGTTGTTTGAGATCTATTGGCCGTACTTGCATTGGGGTCAGGACCATCGAAAAGACTAAAGAATGAAGAAATGCGATTTCTTTTACGCATCACATATACACTTCTTTTGCTGGTAAAATATTCATCAGCAAAAGGTGCGTGCTGGCTAAAATTCCATTTACTTTTTGGAGGAAATGGGTGTTCTCTACCGGGTGATTCATCGAGCATTCCTGAAAGGAGAAGGATCGAATCTCGTATTTCTTCAGCGTTGAGCCTCCTTCTTTCAAAACCAGCATAATATTTGACTCCTGTTCCAGATTGAGCGGATTGTTGATAGGTCGCACTATTCATAATAATGCGATGCATATTTTTAATACTCCATCCGCCACTAATAAATTCTTTAGCCAGATAGTCTAAAAGTTCTGGATGTGTTGGTAATGTTCCGTGATTGCCGAAATCGTTAAGGGTTTGAACAATTCCTCGTCCAAAGTGCCAAGCCCAGATACGATTGACCATTACTCTTGCAGTGAGAGGATTCTTTGGGCTGACAATCTTATCGGCAAGGTCGAGTCTACCACTACTATTCTTGTCACCTAAAATCTCACCTCCTAGAACTGTTAAAAAACGTCGTTTAACGATAGGCCCGAGATCTTTTGCATCACCTCTATTATGGATTGGGTAATCCTCAGGTTTTCCCTCTGCTACGGCATATGCATAATCAGTTTGGCTTATTGGTTTTTTATTTTTGTGTTCCTCAATTTTAGCGATGCCCTCCTTATCGACCGCCAATTTTTCATAAGATGAATGGATTTTATGGTTAGCAAAATGTTGAAGCTGCCAAATCACCCCATCCCCGGATGCATGTCCATCTGCCATTTTCAATTCTATTTCAATTTTACCCGTTACCGGGCTAATCCAAGTCACTGCAACAGGACTATCTGCACTAGGATGAACAAAAAAACTTCTAGCGGGTATTTCTGTCCAGGCTTTTATTGGATCATTTCCATTGTTAATGGCTACAGAGGGAAGACCACCGATAGACCATTTTTTTAGGCTTGATTGACCGTCAATCTCTTCTGCCTTTTCACTTAGAAGACGGGGTCCTTCAGGGCCAATGTCAAGAAAGTACCATGTCGCATTATTCGAATTAAGTGGATTTCCTTTAGTTAAAATGTCTACTAGATCTTGCGTTGACCATTCTTGGTTTCCTGAATCGGATTGGTGTTTAATTTTTAATTCTACCAAAGTGGTATCAGCACCATGATTTGTATTAGGGGCGATTGAGATTTGTATGGCTTCACCTTTTTTGACATTAAGTTTTATCGGATCAGAAGAAAGATTCACGGACTTTCCAACTGGTAAATGTCCCGCAGAAAGCATCCTATAACTCTCTGATGCTACTTTGATGAGTTCTTTTTTTGGATTTTCTATAAGATCATGTTGAAGTTTTTTGAGCTTTTGTTCCCATTCGTTGTTTTCCTCAATGACATCACCGGTAACGAGAGGTACGAGATCCCTTGGTTGCTGTTTAGGCTCACATCCAGGAAAAGGAAGCCTTGAACTAGCCATTACGCCATACAGAGCATAATAATCAGCACTTGTTATCGGATCATGTTTATGATCATGACAACGGGCACAAGCAATAGAAAGGCCCAGAAATGTTTTGCCAAGGTTATCGATTACATCCTCATAGGTGAGATACATTCGCTTATCTATATCGTGACCGAACCTTCTCGCGATCGCCAAATATCCTGAAGCAATAATATTATCTGCAAATTCTTTACCATTCTTACCAATGGCAAGAATGTCTCCAGCAATTTGTTCCCGAACAAACTGATTATAAGGCATGTCATTGTTTAAGGATTGAATGACCCAGTTTCTATAGCGCCACGCATCTTCGACTGGATGATCGCTATTTTCTCCAGCGGTGTCGGCGTATCTGACAACATCTAACCAATGCCGACCCCACTTTTCACCATAAGCTTTTGATTCGAGTAATTTATCAACGACTTTGGCAAAAGCAATGGCATCAATATCAGGATCGCCAAGAAATTCACTAACAGTTTCTGGTGTCGGCGGTAAACCCGTTAAATCATAGCTGGCCCTCCTAATAATTGAACGACGGTCTGCTCGTGTGGTTGGAGACAATGATTTTTCGGATAATTTTCTTAGTATGAAATTATCGATAGAATTTAATCCCCAATTAGTGGTTTTATTAATTGGAATTTTAATTTCCTTGATTGGTTTTAAAGACCATAAAGCGTTTTCAGCAAACAACAGATTTTGAGTACTTAATATAATTACCCAAGTTATGCTGCAAAATCGTAATGCTTTAAACATCAATGTCGAAAGTGGAATAATAACAGTTTATTTGATCACAATCTAGAATCATTTCCTAACAAATGGATATTGAGAGAATTATCTCCCCTATTAAGATAAGATCCCTGCTAAAACATTACCATGAACGTTAGTTAATCGCCTTTGAATACCGTTGTGGTAATAGCTTAAACGTTCATGGTCTATTCCTAATAAGTGAAGCACAGTTGCATGAAAGTCATACCATGGAACAGGGTTAACTACAGATTTGTAGCCAATATCATCTGTGGCACCATAGTTAAATCCAGATTTCAGACCACCGCCTGCGAGCCACACACTGAAACCCACTTGATTATGATCTCTACCTGTTCCTACTTTATCAGAAGCAGATTGAGTGAATGGAGTTCTTCCAAATTCTGATGTGAACATTACAAGCGTTTCGTCAAGCATGCCTCTTGACTTCAGGTCTTTAATGAGAGCCGCCACGGGTTGGTCTATTCTCAAAGCTTCACGTCCATGATTACGCTTCATATCTTCATGGCCATCCCAATTAATTCTGGGCGAACCGAAAGAACCACCTGAGAAGAGTTGGACGTGTCGAACACCACGCTCAAGTAATCGCCTTGCGAGCAAACAACTTCTTCCAAAGTCCCTAGTTTCATTTTTATTTAAACCATAATTTTCTCGCGTTTTATCAGTTTCACCTTCAATGCTTGTGACTTCGGGAACGGCGAGTTGCATTCTTGCTGCAAGTTCATAGCTAGAAATTCTCGCAGATAGGGTGTCATTGGGACCAGATTCTTCTAAGTGGAAGTGATTTAATCTATTCAGAAGATTGCGACTGTTTGATTCAACCGTATGATCGATTTCTTGAGCGGGAAATAAATTACTAATAGCATTTCCTTCTCCACTTGTTCTAAACGGAACACCTTGATGAACAGCAGGCAGAAATCCATTAGTCCAATTGCTAGTGGAGCCTGCCGGCATTCCTCGAGCATCGGGAAGGACGACATAGGTTGGTAAATCATTAGTCATATTACCAAGACCATATGACACCCAAGATCCCATTACCGGGAAACCATTGAGACGAAATCCACTGCTTTCTTGAAAAGTTGCGGGTGTGTGGCTTGATGATTCTGCAACCATTGAATTGATCACTGTCAGTTCATCTGCGACTGTGGCGATATGAGGGAAAAGATCAGAAATCCACATGCCACTTTGTCCTCTTTGCTTAAATTCCCAGTCGTTGGATCTTAGCAAGCCCACTCTACCAAAGAAAACATCAGGTTTTTCATCGGCTTGTAATGACTTACCATGCATCTCCTTGAGTTTAGGTTTATAATCAAATGAATCAACTTGGCTAAAGCCTCCGCAAAGACATATGTGAATGACTTGTTTAACATTTGGGGCGTAATGAGGGTTAATTGGTTGAGAAGCAAATCCATCCTCTAAGAACATTGAGGACAAGGCTGCCCCCCCTATTCCGTGAGTGCTCCAATTTAGGAAATCGCGTCTTTTTATAGCAGCTTTATGGTCCATAACTAATTCAGATAGATAAATTCATTGGAATTGATTAATACCCTACAAAAAGCCTTCAGACCATTAGAGGAAATAAATTCGGTTATTAGTTTTCGCTCCTCCTCTTTAGGTAATCTCATGAATGCTAGCTTATAACCCAAGTTGATTTGTTCTTGGACATTATTGCCAGCTTCCAATTCCAATTTTTCTGCAAAGTGTTGAGACATTCTCAGCACAAAGGATGTGTTCATCATTGATAATGCACCTAGTGGAGTGGTCGTGTTTGTTCTTACTGGAGCCGATGCTGATGGGTCAGGACAATCCAGCGGAGCTAGTAAAGGATGAACGTTGCCCCTCGCCCAAGTTCTATAAATACTTCTCCGGTTAAACTCTATGCCCACAGGATCAGTGGCGTCATAAACCCAAGAACCTTTATGTTTATACATTTTAAAGTCGCGGTATCCGGGACCGCCCATCTTTTTATTGAGTTGACCTGAAACTACCAATATTGAATCTCTGATAGATTCTGCTTCTAACCGCGTCATTGATTTTTTCCATAACAAAATATTGTCTGCATCAACATTTAGAGCCTCAGCATTATCAATTGATGATTGTCTATAGGTTGCCGAATCACACATCAACCGGTGCATAGCTTTAAGACTCCAATTTTGATCTCTGAATTCTGCGGCCAGCCAGTCAAGAAGTTTAGGGTGAGAGGGTTTGCCTCCACTAAATCCAAGATCGTTAGTTGTTTGAACTAGGCCCTTTCCAAAATGGTAATGCCACAAACGATTCATCATGACTCGTGCAAATAGTGGATTATCAGGAGCGGTTATCCACTCTGCCAATTTTTTTCGTCTCTCTGCATCAGGCGAATCTGGATCTAAACCAAAATTTGAAGGTACTGAAACCTTGACGGAATCAACCCCACCAGCCGAGACCTTCTCTCCCAATTCAAAGGGGCTGCCTCTAACTAGTAAGTGAGTAGTAGGTGCCTTGGATGGTTTGACGGCATAAACCTTTCTCTTTTTCATATTTCCGAGTTCTGCGTCGATTCGAGATATTTCTGCTATCCAACGATTTCGCACTGTTTTTTGTTCAGGCCTAAGTCGAGCCACCAACTCTGCTTCGGAAACGAAATCACCACTAGCAGACAAAGCAATTTGTTCTGCTGTCAGAGCCTTGTCATAGAGCTGAGCTCTATCAATACTGCCTCCCAGCATTAAATTAACGCCTGTTTCTGTTTCGTGACGCTTGCCAAAAAGAATTTGTGATTGTCCGGTGGAAAAATCCACTAAGTCAGTTTTATAGGCACTACCGTATGGTTTGCCATCCCTATATGCGATAATCTCACCATCTGATTTATATACAATGGCTACATGAATAAATTGATTTTTGGCACTTTTTTCTTCCTCAGCATTAAAAGTTTTTGTCCTAGTATAGCCATTGCTCCCAGCCATCCATCGCTTGGGCTCACGCTCCCCAAATACAATAGCATCAAATTTTTTTCCGTCTAAAGTCTGAAGACTCATTGGAGCGCCACCCCGCTGATCAAGTGAATTTAACTTAACCCAAGACTCAAGAGTTTTTTCTTTAATGTCCCTACCTAATGGAGCAGTCGCTACATAACCTGATTGACCATCAAGTTGGAGAGCACCGTTGATGATTTTTGCACCATTCATCGCCTTTCCATGCATATTTCCAATCTGATCTTTAAGGTCGTTATCGAAGGTCCATCTTGCCATTGGACGAGGCCCACTATTTTTTCTAATGACACTTTTGTTTTCCTTTAGAATCAATTCACGAATTTTTTTGTCACCGTTCTCAAGCCTATTGGTCAAAAGATCTCTTTTTTGTTTTAGAATGGATGGGTCACCCGAGGCGGGGACATCACGATCACCCCTGTGTACACCTCCCAGAGCCGATGCCATTTGATAATATTCCTTTTGAAGAATGGGATCAAACTTATGATCATGACAGCGAGCACAATGTACCGTAAGGCCTAGAAAGGCTTGGGAGACCGTACCTACTAAATCTTCCATCTCATCCTGTCTCATTATCTTTCTTTGTTTGTCGCCTGAAGGTTTTAGTCCATCAAAGGCACCACAGACTAAAAAGCCAGTCGCCGTTATTGCGCCTGGATTATTTGGTTCCAAAACATCACCCGCTATTTGAAGCCTTGCGAAGCGATCATAGGGCATATCTTTATTCAGTGATTCGATAACCCAGTCACGATATGTCCACGCATTAGGCCGAAGTTGATCATATTCAAAACCATTACTTTCACCATATCGAGCCACATCCAACCAATGACGTGCCCACCTTTCACCATAATGAGGACTTTCCAAAAGCTCATTGATATCAGAGTTGGAATCAGGCCCTGGTGGCAATCCAGTTAGATCAAAATGTAATCTTCTAGTAATCGATCTCGGATCTGCTTTGGGTGATGGATTAATACCTTTCTCTTCTAATTTTGAGAGTATGAAATTATCGATTGGATTTCTGACCCATTTTTTATTTTTTACCTCGGGAATCTCGGGGCGTTCGATTTTCTGTAATGACCACCAATCGCTGCTGGCTTTATCTTCAACACCGTTGAGGAAATTTAGGCTCGGAGTGAGTACACTGATTAAAAATATAATTATCGAATAGCGTTTGAATCTAAGGATACTTAATGGCATTGGAAACTATTAACGTTAGGAAGTCGTCGATTATTTTCTAGTTTTTAAGCCTTTTCGGCAAGTGAAATTCTTTATTAACAAACAACCTATCCTTGAAATTAGTAATTTTATCCAAGTATTATAATGAACCAACATAGTTTTGATTAAGTAATGAACCGTAGATCCTTTATTAAATATTCCACACTTCCACTAGCCGCCAGTCATCCACTTGTTTTTGGAAACAATCCCGTCAAAAAGGATTCAAACTTCAAAGGTCGTATCTTTAAGGCTCTTAAAGGCGGAAAAAAGAGAGGGGAGTCAATTGAGGATTTTTTTAATAGGTTAAAAGGGATGGGTTATGATGGCGTTGAAAGTGGAAATGCTAATCAGGCTGAAGAATATAGAGCAGCAGCAAAGAAAACTGGTATTCGGGTGCACGGATTGGTGGTTGGTGGCCATTGGTCCGTTAGGTTAAGCGACCCCAAGCCAGAGGTAAGGGATAAGGGCAGAAAAAACCTTGAGAACGCTCTAATTAATTCTCATCTACTGGGGGGATCTTCAGTTTTGCTTGTGCCTGGTAAAGTTAATGGAGATAACGAAAATCATGATCACGTTTGGAGGCGCTCGATTGAACAAGTTCGGAAAGTTATACCTTCAGCCTCAAGACTTGGGGTAAGAGTTTTGATTGAAACTGTTTGGAATGGTTTTTGTGAAAGCCCAGAAAAGTTCAGGGACTATATTGATGAATTCGATAGCCCTTGGGTAGGGGCTTACTTTGATATTGGTAACATGCAAAAATTTGCTCCAGCTGAAGAGTGGATTAAAATTCTTGGTAACCGAACCGTCAAACTTGATATCAAAGATTGGGGAAAAAAGAATGGATTCTGTCGACTTGGTGAAGGGGACGTAAATTGGAAGAAGGTTCGTGATGCTTTAGATCATATTGGATTTAGCGGGTGGGCCACTAGAGAGGGCTCAGACAAATCACTTGAAGACACTAGTCAATTAATTGATAAATTGTTGATTGGCGTCTAAAATTTTTTGGTTTTCAGAATTACTTATTGAGAAAGATTTGACTTTGCACGACGAGATTTACTAAGTCGCGCAACCTGTTGTCATACTGATTTAATTCTTCCAATATTTTGTCAACTTCTCCGCGGTCCGTTGCTTCGAGCTTGCGACCAGTCGCGTAGGTTAACATTTTTGTTGTTAAGCATCGTGTGACGAGTTCTTTTCGATCAAGGAGCATTTCCTTGAACGCTATTATATCTGCAATTTCTTTGCCATTGGATAAGGTCGCGGAAGTATCTATAGGATCTCTAGCTCTTTTGTATTTATCACGCCAGCGCCCGACAACATCAAAATTTTCAAAAGCAAATCCCATTGGATCAATCTTAACGTGACAACTATAACATGCCTCATTTTTACGATGAAGATCCAATAATTCTCTTACATCGGTGGCTTCTCGAGTATTGGTCGGAAGGGGCTCAACGTCTGGGGGCGGTGGAGATGGAGGCGTCCCTAAGATGTTTTCAAGAACCCAGACCCCTCTTATTACTGGTGAGGTTTCTACTCCATTAGCCGTTGCAGTCATTAGTCCTGGTTGAGTAAAAATACCCCCTCTTTTAGGGTCATTCAGCGAAACTTTACGAAGTCGTTCCCCCCTAATGCCCTCTCTTCTATAGATCCATTTCGCTAGTGTCTGGTTCATGAATGTGTAATCAGAATCAATAAATTCCTCAATCTTACCGTTATTTTTTAATATCTCCTCAAAGTACATAGTTACTTGTCTGGCGAGTATAGGCTCTACTCTGAGATTTTTATAAAACTGATAGTCTCCTCCCGACGGTGGCATATCAC
>JACETS010000088.1 GCA_013911195.1 Verrucomicrobiales bacterium
TGACACAAGGAATAATATTACTTATAAGTCTTGGTTTCATTGCTTTTGCACTTTTCTTTCATCTTGGAGGTCCTGCGGGTGTTGCTGAGGGTCTAGAAAATGCCAGACCTGAGATATGGGATCCTCCAGATATTAAGCAGAAAATTACTTGGCTTAGTTCGGCCTTGTTATTTTTCTTTGGTATTTCCATGTATCCGCATGCCGTTCAACGAATTTATGCGGCAAAAGATGAAATGACCTTACGCCGTTCTTTCCAGGTCATGGCATTCATGCCGTTATTTACCACGTTTTTTCTGGTGCTGTTAGGAATTACAGCGATTTCGATTTTTCCTGGTCTTGGAAGAAGTGAGTCAGATAGAACAACTTTATTGATGGTTGGTAAATTAATGGAGGAATTACCCGCACTTGTAGTTATGGGTCCTATTCTGGTAGCAGCTGTCATTGCGGCTACTATGTCCACCATAGACTCTGCTTTGCTGGCAATTTCATCGATGGTAACGAATGATCTTTATAGGGCAAAATATCCAAATTCTAATAATGCTACTCTCACAAGAATAGGTAAAATGACCTCTATAATTGTCATGGCCTTTGTGGTGGTTTTGACAATCAAGTGGCAGGACCAAACTATTTGGAGACTATTGGAAATTAAACTGGAAGTTCTAGCTCAGATTGCACCTGCTGTAATGCTCGGAACACAAATAAAGAAAATTGGAGCTTATCCAATTTTTATAGGAGCTCTATTTGGAACCATTGTAGCGATCTATATAACAATGAGTTCAGACCCTAAACCTCTTGGTCTGCATGCCGGAATATGGGGGCTTATAGTAAATTTAGTTTTGATAACTATTATCTACAATTTGTTTTACGCTGGACGTACTGGAAGACCTGCTGATTCAAGGTAATTCTTCACATCAGAAACGGTGTATTCGCCAAAATGAAAAATGCTAGCAGCAAGCACAGCATCTGCTTTTCCCTTTTTTAATACTTCTGCCATGTGTTCTAATTTACCGGCTCCTCCGCTGGCGATAACAGGGATGTTTATGGCTTCGCTAACTCTAGCATTTAAGCTAATATCATAACCGTCTTTGGTGCCATCTGAATCCATACTAGTCAAAAGGATTTCACCCGCACCGAGTTGTTCAACCTTTTTTGCCCAATCAATCGCATCGAGGTCAATAGGTGTGCGTCCGCCATGTGTATACACTTGCCATGAATTGTTTTTTGGATTTTTTTTGGCATCAATAGCTACAACGATACACTGAGATCCGAAGGCCATAGCGCCATCAGATATTATTTCTGGATTATTAACTGCAGCCGTATTAACTCCGACTTTATCGGCCCCTGCATGTAGCATTACTCTCATATCATCGACAGTCCTAATGCCTCCACCAACAGTGAGAGGCATAAAACATTCCTCAGCGGTTCTTTCAACAACATCAATCATAGTGTTTCTTTCATCTGAAGAAGCCGTAATATCGAGAAAAACTAATTCATCAGCTCCTTGTGCATCATAGGCAATGGCGCATTCAACCGGATCACCCGCATCTCGAAGATCCAAAAATTTAGTTCCTTTAACAACTCTTCCGTTTGTTACGTCAAGGCAAGGTATAATTCTTTTGGTTAGTCCTGAATTCGACACTCTACAACATTCCAAGCGATTGCCTGAGGTCAAGACCTTGATTGCCGATCTGGCTCTTTGATTAAAGTGTGTTATTTTTGTATTTGATGCCCGAGAAACATATAGCTAAGGAAGGTAGTGTGGGTGAAACCAATGATAGGCTCATTGATGATTTTCTAATTTTTTTGGAAGTAGAAAGAAATGCTTCATATAGAACGCTAAGGAACTATGAGCATTCTCTTAACAAATACAAAGAATCTTACAGGGGTTTTGAAGATTGGTTTTCGTGTACTTCAGACGACTTTAGAGAGTATCTATATGAATGCATGAAGCTGGAAATGGCTCGGTCAACAATCAGATTACATTTTTCAGCGTTGAGAAGTTTTTTTAAGTTTTTGACTAGAAGGCGTGGTCTTAAACTAAATCCTTTATCAGATATCCAATTGCCCAAGGCTAACAGAACTCTTCCATTGGTTTTAACCTTAAAACAGGTAGAACAGCTTTTAAGTTTACCGTTTAAAGTTAAACAACCAAAGCAGGCACCTCAGTGGGCTTCGGCTAGGGATGCGGCCATTCTTGAAGTGTTTTACAGTACTGGTATCAGATTGTCAGAATTAGCTGATCTAAAATTTGATGATTTTGATTTTTTTAACGAAACAATTAAGGTTAAAGGGAAAGGGTCGAAAGAAAGAATAGTGCCCGTAGGTTCCCATGCTATTGAAGCGCTTAATAAATATTTTCATCAAGCAAAAATAAAAGAAGGATCTCTATTTATAAGTAAATCAAGAAAACCTATATCTTCTAGGGCAATCTCAGACATTGTGAAAAAGTATACAGAGCTTGCAGGTTTGCCTGTTGGTGTCAGTCCTCATAAATTAAGACATAGTTTTGCTACTCATCTTTTAGATAATGGAGCTGATCTGAGGAGTGTTCAAAATTTGCTAGGCCATTCGAGCTTATCAACAACTCAAATTTATACTCACGTTAGTATTGAGAGGATCAAGAAAACCTATAATAACGCACACCCTAGAGCTTAAATCATTTAAGTTTAGTAGTCTCAGATAAGAATTATCCATATTCCACATACTTTGGTTGCGGAGTAGCAACTCCCTATAGAGCAGCGCAAACAATATTATCAAGAATTACACTTTAGAACCAAGAGAGGGACACCAATAAGAAATATAGCTGTGATGATTTGAGCAATAATCTGATATTGAGTAGTGCGAAAATAAGGATGGTCACCGAAGGAAGTTTTATTATGATCTACCTCAATTTCCGGAGTATTTTTCTTACACCATTCATCAAACTCATGCTTATTTTTTTCTGCTAGCTTGGTGGCTTCCTCGGTGGGTAGCTTCAAATATTCGTCTAAAGTGTAATCAAAAATGTTTTTATCAGAATTCTCCTCCATATTTGAATATTGACTAACAGAATAAGCTAAATATATGCCAAATCAATAAGCGTTAGTCTATGGCCCAGCATTAACAATCTTGTGGCGGTTCTAGAAGCCCTGTACGTTTCTAATCTTTAGATTGGGAATTGGTTGAGTTGAGTGTACCAATGCCATGTCGAAAACATTAGAGCTAAGTTTTTCTTATGTTGTGGACTTACTTAATGCTTTTTTTCTTATCGCTTTTAATTCCTTCAGTGGCTGAAGAGGTTTATTTTGGGAACATTTTCAAATCCCTTTTGAGTTAAGCTAAACTTACTACGGTCACCCAATGCCATTGGATAGTCTAGAGAATCTCAAGCCGTTCAACCAATGTAGTAATACTACAGAAATGAAATTTAAGATTATTTAAGTTTTTTAAAATATTGGCACAAAAGGTGCTCATTAATTTATTGTAACATAACTAAAACCCTGCCTAACAATTGTAAAGCAGTACAAAAAACTATAACAAAACTATTATATGAAAATCCGTCAAATTGCTGAAAAAACAGCTAAAATAATTGGATGCACTGCCGTTTTGGCTTTCTTTTCTGCTTTATCAGCAGACAAGGTCGCCGCTGAAGACATCGGTGCTGAAGTCAGTGTTGGATACGACACTGATTATATGTTCAGAGGTGTAAACTTGGGGCAAGATCTATTGTGGAGTGATGTCAATGTTTCTACCTCATTGTCAGATGGCCTCGACCTAGGAGTCGGAGCATGGTATGCAAACGTTGCTGATGATGCAGGCAATGATGAGCTTGATATTTATGCAGGCCTTTCAACTTCTATGGGTGATATGTCTGTTGATTTAGGAGCAACATATTATTATTATCCTGACCCAACAGCCGGTGAGGGCACACTTGAATTCGGTATTGGCTTGGGTACAAGCGCAGGACCTATTGATCTAAGCCTTGGTCTTTATTACGATATTGATCTAGAGGCTGCCTACTATGAGGTGGGTGCAGCAACGTCTTTTGATTTAACTGATACAATGGCCGTCGATGTAGGTGGTGCTATTGGTAATGCTGACGGCGACACGCTAACAGCTTTGACTTTTACCATTGGTGTACCGATCACATTATCAGATAGCGCATCATTGTCTCCTTATGTTGGTGTCAATATTCCTCTGGATGATTATGAGGACGAGTTTGGCGACGACATTTACAGTGGATTGTCTCTAACTGTTGGGTTCTAATTCGTTAAGAATTGAACGTGGTATACAATTATTAATCCTAACCCATTAAATAATCTTATAAGTTTTATCATATATTTATTACAAATTTTGTTGGTTAATCGGCTCCGAACCATTCATTTGGTTCGGAGCCATTTTATTTTGAGTTATCGTTTTTAAAGAAAATATTTTTTTATTTGGATCTGATTTTATAGGGTTTTTTTTCGATTTTGAATTTTAAATCCATTTTTTCAAAAGTTGGCATGGGGCCTGCTTAAATGTTAGTCAGGAATTTTTTCCGATAAAAACAACACTAAACATTAACAAACTAGTCTTAAACAGAACCCACTAACTAAAAAATAAATTAAAATGAAAACAAAAATGAAATTAATATTAAGATATTTGGGTGTTTTCACCTTGATGTCTTTTCTAGTAGTTGCATTGAGTAATAATGCTCATGCAGAACTGCCTGAGGTAACCCCTGAAATGGTCGCTGATGGATCAGAAGATGGAGATCTTGCTGGACAAGCAATTTATAAATATTTGTCACTTGGAGGTGATCCTAGCACTTTAACTGCAGAGCAAAAGTTAGCAGCGGAGGGGTATTATGATAGGTATGACAATGCGCCGTTTTTTGGATTAAGTAGTCTTTGGATACTCATCGCAGCCTTTCTTGTGTTTATTATGCACCTCGGATTTGCTACACTTGAGTCCGGCTTAACACAAAGCAAAAACACTGTAAATATCCTATTTAAGAATGTTTACATTATTAGTGCTGGGTTGATACTTTACATGCTATGGGGTTTCAACGCGATGTACCCAGGTGATTACGGTGGATGGTTTGCTATGGGAAGTCCTTGGTTTGGAACACCTGCCGACAATGCTGATCTTTCTTATGGAGGTACCGGTTTATGTCAGACAGGATGGGCGGATTTTCTATTCCAAGCAATGTTTTGTGCGACAGCTGCAACCATAGTTTCTGGTGCGGTAGCTGAAAGAATTAAACTTGGTTCATTCATGATTTATGCTGCTCTTCTCGTAGGTCTTGCTTACCCAATCTCTGGTGGTTGGAAGTGGGGAGGTGGATGGCTCGATCAGATGGGCTTTTACGATTTCGCTGGATCATCAGTAGTACACGCTTTCGGTGGTTTTGCTGCACTTGCATGCTGTGTAATTCTTGGTGCAAGAAAAGGCAAATATACCAAGGATGGTATTAAACCAATTCTTGCTTCTAGTATGCCACTCGCATGTATTGGAGTCTTTTTACTTTGGCTGGGATGGTTTGGATTCAATGGTGGTTCAGTTCTCAGTGCTGATCCTGGATTAGTTTCCTACGTTTGCGTTACAACAGCCCTTGCTGCTGCAGCCGGTGCACTTGCTTCAATTGTAATCTCCGCCCTCTTTTTAAAGAAGCCTGATTTATCTATGGCCTTGAATGGAATTCTCGCAGGATTAGTTGGTATCACTGCAGGCGCAGATTCTGTCACTATACCTTCTGCAATGATCATAGGTTTAATTGCAGGAACTATTGTTGTCTTCTCAATTGTAGCACTAGACAAAATGGGTATTGATGATCCAGTTGGTGCAATTTCCGTTCATGGTGTTGTTGGTATTTGGGGAACACTTGCAGTTGGAATCCCATTTTTCCAGTTAGAAGGAGTCGAGGCCAGCTTTGTAACTCAGCTGATTGGAACTCTTAGCATCAGTGCATTTGCTTTCGGATTCTCTGCAATTGTCTTTACAGCTATCAAAGCAATTATGGGAGTTAGAGTATCTGAAGAAATCGAGGCTAAGGGTCTCGATGTCAGCGAGCATGGAGCTCCAGCTTATTGCCAGTCTTCAACTATAACAGCTGCTCCCGAGCCTGCTGTAGCAACGGTAGAAGCATAATTTGAGATAAATCAAAAAATTCTCCCTTGGGTTCTGGCTCTCGCCAGAACCCGTTAGTAGGGGGTTCAACAGAGACAGGGCGGTGAGGTACTTTGTATCTCACCGTTCCTGTGTTTTAGGCATTATAACATTTCTGCTTTTAGATTTGCCTAGTAGGGTTCAGCATGTAGTGGAAATGATGGATAAACAACAGTTTTTGCTGATTGATATTAGCAATTCTAACACGAAGATGATTCTTTCCTCAGAGTCTTTGCTGTTGGGTGATGTATTTTCCATTCCCACCTCTGAATTTTGCTCGGATACTTTCAATCATTTACCCTGGAAAATAGATAAAAAAGAATTAAGAGTTGTTATTTCTTCAGTTGTTCCCGAAAAAAATTCATTCATTGAGGAAAGCTTTGGATCCGAAAAAGTCATACATGTTTCCAATCAAATAAAATTAGGTTGTGGTATAGATTACACTAAACCAGAAAGCATTGGAGCCGATAGATTGGCCAATACTGTTGGGGCTATTCATTTTATCGGTGCACCAGCTATCGTCGTGGACTTTGGAACCGCTCTCACTTTTGATGTTATTTCCAGAGAAAAGGCATATATCGGGGGTGTAATTGCCCCAGGTTTGGCTGCTATGACAGATTATATGCATGACAATACAGCATTACTTCCGAAAATTGATTTAAATGAACCTTTATCGGTTATAGGAAAAACTACCGAAGCCGCTATGCTCTCGGGAGCTGTAATTGGTTACCGAGGCCTTGTGAGGCAAATCTTATCATCATTGATGACAGAACTAGGGGAATCTAATGTTCCAGTCGTGGCAACAGGGGGATATTCTAAATTGATTTCTAAAGGCATTGAGGAGATTGTCGAAGTTAATGAAAAACTTACCTTAGAGGGTCTAAGGATTATTGCTAAACTAAACCATTAATATGAAAACTGATAATAAATCGAAACCCTCTGCAGTAGGAATTGATTTTGGAGGAACTTCAGTAAAGATAGGTTCATTATCAGAGTTGCTTTCGGATCGTAATAGTAAACCAAAAACTCTTAAAACATCTGACTTTAATACGGTTGATTCTCTTGTTTCGGCTATGGTTAAAGTGGTTAAAGAGTGCATGCTTGAGGAAGAAATTGTTACTGTTGGCTGCGGTGTTCCTGGGCTTGTTGATTTTGATAATGGCCACATTCATATGTTGACTAATGTTCCTGGTTGGAATGACGTCCCGCTTAAAGAGATTCTTCAATCGGAACTGAATATTCCTGTTTTCGTTGATAATGATGCTAATTGCATGGCTTATGCAGAGTATAGATATGGTGCCGCTATAGGGTGCTCGAACATTGTTGCTTTAACGTTGGGAACCGGTATTGGAGGAGGTTTAATTATCAATGAAAAATTATATAGAGGAAGTAAATATGCAGCTGGAGAACTTGGGAATTTCTCAATTGATTATCAAGGTCCTGCCAATATTTATGGACTAAAGGGAGCCCTGGAGTGTTATATGGGGAATAAACAAATCTGTGAAATTGCCGAAAAAAGTTTCAAAAACATCGAAATTCCCGAAGGTGGTTGGACTCCAGAGAAGGTTACTCATTTAGCAGAACAAGGGAATGCAATAGCGATCCAAATTTGGAATCAAATTGCTGAATGGTTGGCATCAGTGTTGGCAAGCACGGCTTGGCTGTTGAACCCTGATGCATTTGTTATTGGTGGAGGTGTGGCGAGTGCAGGTCGTTTCCTTTTTGATCCATTAAAGGAAAAAATAAAGAACCAAGTTTCTGAAGTTATCTCTGAGGATCTTAAAATATTACCGGCCTATTTTGGCAATGAATCAGGTATCATTGGAAGCTCAGCTCAGGCATTGGATAATTGGGAAAAAGAAAGTTAACGTGCACCTCATTAATGAGAGCTTTCTTGTTTTTTTGCGATCAATTTCTTTTGGTATTTATTCTGAACTATATCAATCAAAACCAAAATGGAGATGACAAAATAAAATGTAGTTTTTGTCATTGGAGTAATTTCGTTACCAAAGAATTTTAAATGAGCTTTATGAGCACCTTCAGAGATTAACATTATTCCAACTATGAAAAGGATAAATAATCCTAGAATTTCATAGAGTCTATTTTTCTGCAAAAATTCAGAAACTTTATCTGCAAGTACAATCATTAAGATTCCGCTTATTATAATAGCCGTTGCCATTATCCACATGACGTATTCAGTTTCACCGGTCGGAACGCCAGATTCATTTAGTACCGGTTGCTGAGCCAAGGCCATAGCACTTAAAATTGAATCGAATGAAAAAACTAAATTCATAAACACAATTGTGCTAATAACTAGAGCAACGGATTTTGATTTGTTAGAGTCTGAATTTCCGTGGAGGTCTTCAGTGCCTATGAGATGAAAAATTTCTTTAACTGCCGTATAAAGAATAAAAATACCTCCAAATAAAACAATAACACTTTCAAGATTTAAGCTTCCCTCAATAATTCCTTCTTGATTGAAAGTTAAAAACGGTTTTGTAAATGCCGATATGATACTAGTTAAAAGGACAAGTAAAACGAGTCGCGCACCAACTGCAATGCCGATTCCAAGTTTTCGGACATAAGCTTGTTTTTCTTTTGGAGCTCTCTTGGATTCGATTGAGATATATAAAAGGTTATCAAAGCCCAGTACTGCTTGTAGCAGCAACAGCATGAAAAGTGTAAAAAGGTGTTCTAATATCATTGAGTTAGGGTAAATAATTTAAGATTTTTTTTTTAAAATCAAGAATCTTTATTTTTAACCTTTTCCCATGCTTTTTCCATGCACTGAATATCAGCTTCTACGGCATTTGTTCCCTGTTTTTCGAGAATTTCTTCTACCTCATTGAAACGGCTAATAAATTTTTGATTTGCCGCTGCCAGTAGAGATTCTGAATCCATACCGATTTTTCTTGTAAGGTTAGTTACCGCAAATAAAAGATCACCAATCTCTTCTGCTAGATTTTCATTTTGTTGATTGGCGCCGCCCTCATTGATAGCGCATTCGACTTCATCGAGCTCTTCTTTGATCTTAGGGATAACACTCATTGCTTCTGGCCAATCAAAACCGACCTTTTCAACTTTTTTTTGTATTTCGTGTGCTTTAATTAGGGAAGGTAAACCATTAGTCACTCCATCTAAAATATACTTTTTTTGGTTTCCTTTTTCTGACCTCTTAATTTCTTCCCACTTATTTAATACAGATTCAGTATCATTTATTTCATCATCACCAAAAACGTGGGGGTGTCTTCTGATTAATTTATCAGAAATGGCGTTTGCGACGTCCTCTAAAAAAAAATCATCTGACTCTGATGCGATTTCACTTTGCATCACAACTTGTAAAAGTAAGTCGCCAAGTTCTTCTATTACATTATTCTTATTTCCAGATCGAATCGCATCAGCGGCCTCGTAGGCTTCTTCTAAAATGTTAGGAATTAAACTTTTTTGTGTTTGTTCAATGTCCCATGGGCAACCTCCTGGACCCCTTAAAATTCGAACAATAGCTCTTAGTCTATCTATAGGCTCCAATGAATCATCGGGAGGCTCGGGCATTATTTCTTAATATTATTAATTTGAATTAAGACTTCGTTTTTTCTCAAAAAAACAGGTATCCATGGTGGATCATAGTAAGCAAATATTGGTTTAGCGTTCTTAGAAATGTTAAACCCTGCATCTTTAATTTTTTTAATTAATTTCGTCGCAGCTTCTTTTTCTTTTGAGGGTTTACCTCGAAAGCGCATAGCTGCAAATATTGTTGGATTCATTTCGTTAATATAAAGCGCTTCAGAGTTAGGTGTGGGCGCACCTTTTGAGGCGACTACTTTTGGTAAAACGAAACTCATTTCTCCCTCGTTACCATCTACACCCATAAATACCGGTGTGGTCATAGCTATTTTCTCCGACTTACTATTTGATTTGTCGATATATTTAAAC
>JACETS010000089.1 GCA_013911195.1 Verrucomicrobiales bacterium
AAAAAAGCGGCTACGGACTTTCTTGAAGTTTTATCAAAAACAGAAAGTTATTTATCAGATCGGTCTGGAGAAAAATTTACAGCCGGTGATGTAGCAAACAATATTCAAGAAAATGAAGAAGCTACTTTTCATGCTCTTCATCACCTTTCCTCAAATCGGGATGATATCAGTGCCGAAATTGGAGAATCACCTGAAGCCGATCATTTTGTCAGAGGCAAAAGTTAACGGAAAGCATAAGAACTCAAATGGGTAATGCTCAACTACAAAGCCTCAGTCAACATGCCAAACAAAGGCTTGATAGAAAGAAAACAGCCGATTTAGACCGAAAGGACAAATTAGAACTATACAAAAGATTTTTAAAAACTGAAGAGCATAGAATTTTATTATACCACCGAAGCGGAGGATCCGCCCTAAGGGTATCTAAGCGCAGAGCTGATCTTATAATGATCCTTCTACGTCACTTATACAGAGACGCTGTTGATTCTTCAAAAAACAACAAACCCGATGTCACACTCGTAGCAATAGGTGGATTTGGTCGAGGTCGACTTAACCCTTGTAGTGATGTTGACTTACTTTTTCTTCATCCAAAAGGCGCAAAAGGTTTACCAAAAGAAGCCTCAGACCTAATAGAAAGCATTCTTTATATGCTATACGACTGTGGTTTCAAAGTTGGACATGCTGTCAGATCTATCAAGGAAACTATCAGTGAAGCCAATACAGACGATCGGACCAAGTCATCGATGATTGAATCAAAGATACTTTTTGGTGATGAAGATTTATACAAGTCAATGATGAATGAATTCTATAAGAATTGCATTAAAGGGTTCGAAAAAGATTATCTTAAAAGACGCCTTGAAGATATAAGACTTCGTCATCTCAAATGGAGTCAGACTCCTTTTTTACAGGAACCTCACGTAAAGGAAGGATGTGGAGGCTTAAGAGATTATCACAATCTCATATGGATTAATTATGTAAGAAGAAAAAGTACGGACATTAAAGATCTCGTGAAATCGAAAATGCTTACAGAAAGTGATTATAAGAAAATCAGAAAAGCATATGAATTTTTACTGCGAGTCAGAAATGAAATGCATTACATTCAAAAGAGATCAACTGACATTCTCACATTACAACTTCAAGGTGAGATCGCGGTAAACTTACGATATAAACAAAGAGGAATACTTAAAAAAATCGAATCTTTCATGAGAGATTATTACACACATAGTAATAATCTATTCTTAATTGCTAAAGAAGTAGGTGATCGTTTCTACCTCGAAGAAAGAGAGTTCGAGAACAAAAAGCCTATAATAGGTTTCCTTGCGAGGAGAAAATATAAAGTTGAGAATTTTGATGGCTTTATATCAAAGAACAATCGGATTTATCCTGCTTCAGAAGAAGTATTCCGTGAAGACCCAGGCCGGTTAATTCGTATTTTTCAACATGCTCAAGTCAGGCACCTTAGGCTTGCACCAGAGCTTACAGAAATTATTAAGAGTAATTGGAAAATCATCAATAGAGTATTCAGATACAGTGATTCTAATCGTGACACTTTCGAGGCAATTCTATCGCGAAAAGGGGAAGTTGGTGGAGCATTAAGAAATATGCATAGCTCAGGCATATTAGGTCGTTATTTACCCGAATTTGGAGCATTAACAAATCTCGTACAACATGAATTCTTCCATCGCTACTCAGCAGATGAACATACTTTAAGAGTCACTGAAGAGTTGGATAAATTAGCCGTTGGTGAAGATAAAAGAAATCGACTCTACAGAAGGATATACAACGAAATGGAGGACCCCTTTGTTCTTTACCTTGCTGTTCTTCTCCATGACGCTGGCAGGGCATTAAATTCCTCCAACCACGAAGACGCCAGCGCAACGCTTGCTCAAAGTGTTGCCCGAAGATTTTCCTTAAAAACAAAAAGAAGAAAATTACTTCTATTTCTGGTTAACTCTCATCTAGAACTATGGAGAACAGCAAATACAAAAAATATTGATGATCCAGCCACAATCATCAAGTTTGCAAAAATGGTAGGATCAGTCAGAAGTTTAAATTATTTAATGCTATTAACTTATGCTGATTCTAGAGGTACTGATCTTAGATCTTGGACCGAAACAAAAGAAGCACCATTAAGGTTTCTTTATTATGAAACACTTGAATACTTAGAAGACGCCGATTCTTTTTCTGCAAGACGTAAGGAATCTCAGGAAGAGTTACTAAAAAGAGTCACCGAAAAACTACCCCAAAGCCATCATTCTACAGCTATATCTCATTTCGAAAAAATGCCTTTGCGTTACTTTCAGAGGCGAGAGGCTTCCCACATTTCAAGGCACATTAAATTATTAGTCGACTATTTTAAGAGTTGGGCAACATCAAAGTTATTACCTCAGCCAACACTCCATTGGCGAGAAATTAAAGAACAAGGCAGTAGTGATTTTACAGTCATCTGGCAAGACCAGCATAAACTTGCCTCGTGCCTAACCGGAGCTTTAGCGGCACAAAAAATAAATATTATTTCTGCAGAATTTTTCTCTCGAGACGATGAAGTCGTCTTTGACATTTTTAGAGTTTGTACAACTAACTTCGAGGCAGTTACATCAAAAAATAAGAAAAAAAATATTGAGAAACTACTAATATCCGGCCTTCATAATGAAGATTTTTCTTATTCAGAGTTAATTAATAAAGCAACACAAGAACTCCTAGATTGGCATGAACTTGCCGACCAATTTCCTCAAAGAGTTTATATTAACAATCAATCCGACGAGAAACATACATTAATTGAGATTCAAGCTCTTGACCGGATTGGTCTTCTTCATAAAATTCTATCTGAGATAGCTAAATTTGATCTTGAGGTTATTCATGCCAGAATCACAACCACCCGTGGAGCTGCAATCGATACAATATATGTAGTTAATTCTAACGGTAAAAAAATAACCAAAAAGGAGGATTTAGATCAACTTCTAGAAGGACTTCAAAAGGCTATTGAAATTAAATCACCCTAATTAAGATGATTTTTTGCTAACAGAAATAATCATCCTAGTGCAGATTAGACGCTTGCCCTAATTGACTAGATCAATAAAAATAGAGCTTGAACAAAATCACTAATTTAAAAGAAACATGAGCAAACCAAAACTTCACAATGCAATGTGGCCAGGACTCGTCGGCAAAGGCGACGATGAAGGCCAGGAACCTCCCATCAGTCTTGAGAGAATGCTTGAACTTACAGCCGCCGCAGAGGTCGATGGTACAAAGTTTGATGGAATCGACTACTTCCTCTTTCTTCCTCACACCGATCCGACTGCAAGTGATGATGATCTCAAAGGCATCGCAGATATGATTCAGTCTAAGGGTTTTGATGTTGGCTCTTTAGTAGCACCAATCTGGCCAGGAACAGTTGGAGACTCGGCTATGGGCAATGGGGAACAACAAGCAAAATTTCTTGAGGCGGTCAGAATGGCTTGTCGAATCGCAGGTGTCTTTAATGACCATGGTGTCCGCAAACACGGTGTAATTAGAATCGACTCTGCCGAGTTCGGCGTTGAAAAATGGGGAGAAGATGCTCCAGGAAATACTGCTAAAATTGTTGAGACCTTCAAGGAAGCCGCAAAGATTGCTGCAGACAGTGGAGAAAGATTAGCTGCTGAAGGAGAAATTTGTTGGGCTGGAATGCACAGCTGGAAAGACATGCTCGATATACTAGAAGGCGTTGGCATGCCTGACTCGCTTGGATTCCAAGCGGACCTCGCTCATACATATCTTTACCTTCTAGGATATAACGCCCCAGAACATGCACTCGTAAGTGAAAACTACAGTGACGAGGAATTTTGGTCGGCCTATGAAACCATGACGGATAAACTTCGTCCGTGGACAATTGATTTTCACGTTGCTCAAAATGATGGAACCGTTCACGGAGCGGGAACTCATGACAAGACTGGAAAGCACTGCCCTGCAGATGATCCTAACGGAAAATTAGATATCGTTAAAGCATCGGGTTACTGGCTCAAAGATGCACAAGAAAGAGGAATCGAACACATTTGCTGGGATGGATGCATGTTCCCAAATGAGATGCTTGAAAAGGTAGACACATGGAACACCATTCTTGATACCATGATCAAAGTTCGTGATGCTCATGGTTGGAGTTAGAGCTCTAAACAAAATCAAAACTATCACAAAAGCCGCAGACGATTCTGTCTGCGGCTTTTTTTCAGCAAATAAAAGTTAAAAAAGTGTTTCGTGACTATTCGAAGCTGCACCTAGTTGTCATACTCTGGGGCTTTACCGCAATCTTGGGAAAATTAATTGATCTTGATAGCCCGGTACTGGTTTTTTATCGAGTCGGAGCTTCGGCACTGATCCTCGCCATAATTATTACTCTACTGAAAATAAAAAAAGTAGACAACAAAAGCAGTCGGTTAAAAATGATTGCTAATGGCCTTCTTCTGGGGACTCATTGGACGCTTTTTTTTCTGGCAGTAAAGATTGCCAATGTTTCAGTTTGTATGATTGGCATGGCAACGACTTCTTTATGGACTGCCATTCTTGAACCACTCATAATCAAAGAACGATCATTCAAGAGGTATGAATTTGGATTGGGGGGAATAATGATTGCAGCGATAATGCTAATAACAGGTGGAGATTTTAATTATTATTTAGGATTAATTATTGCCATTATTTCCGCCGGAATTGGCACCCTTTTTTCAATCATAAATAGTAAATTTACTAAAAATCACCACCATTACTCGATCGCTTTTTATCAAATGTTGGGAGCAACGGCCATTGCAGGGTTCACCATCATCGGCGTTAGTTTTTGGAGAGATTCTTTACCTCAAATGACTTTAAGTTTCTCCGATTTTAACTGGCTAATGCTGTTGGTCTGTTTTTGTACTGTTTACGCTTATGCGCAATACATAGAGTTATTGAAAAGATTAAGCGTATTTACAATCCATCTGGCCTATAATCTGGAACCAGTCTACGGGATGATATTTGCGGCATTTTTCTTTAAAGAACATCATCTCTTTGGGCCATTATTCTATTGCGGAGCAGCTATAATTTTTATATCTGTCATAATTCATCCATATTTCGAAAAAACAGCAAAACAAGCTCACTGATCAGCTTGAACATTAGATGAAAAACTAGTAATATAGGAATTTCCATGAGACCGCTTATTTCCCAGAAAAGACTTTCAGTTTTACTAGTACTTGCAGCCTTAAATTCATTGGCCCTAAGCGCCGAGGAGAATCAAACTAAAGCGGTCAGTTTCTACAAGGACATTAGACCAATTTTCCAAGCAAATTGTCAGGGCTGTCACCAACCATCAAAAGACAAGGGAAAGTACATCATGACGGATTTCGCAAAATTAATCCAGGGTGGTGATAGTGGGGACCCGGCGATAGTTCCTGGCGACCCACAAAACAGTTACTTGGTTGAGGTCATCACCCCCATTGATGGTGAAGCAGAAATGCCTCAGAAGGCGGATCCACTTCATGAAACTGAAATTGCGTTGATCAACAAATGGGTCCTTGAGGGAGCCAAAGACGATACCCCAGAGGGAGCTAAACAAAAGTTTACCGCCGAAAATCCACCGGAGTATATTCAACCTCCTGTAGTTACCGCGCTTGACTACTCACCTGACGGGACACTTTTAGCTGTTTCAGGATTTCACGAAGTTCTTCTTAATAAAGCTGATGGTTCTGCCATTGAATCAAGACTCGTCGGTCTCTCAGAAAGAATTGAATCTATTTCTTTTTCTCCTGATGGGAAAAAGATCGCCGTGACTGGTGGACTACCAGCCAGAATGGGTGAGCTTCAGGTTTGGAATACCGAAACGAGGAAACTCAACATATCTGTTCCAGTAACATATGACACAATATACGGCGGGAGCTGGTCCCCCGACGGCTCATTAATTGCCTTCGGATGCTCTGACAATACGGTCCGTGCCGTAAATGCTACGACAGGCAAGCAAGTGCTTTTCATGGGAAGCCATAACGACTGGGTCATTGATACGGTTTTTTCTGTCAAAGGAGATTATCTTTCATCGGTTGGTCGTGACATGTCCGCCAAACTAACCAAAATTGATGAGCAAAGGTTTATCGATAACATCACCTCGATAACACCCAAGGCCTTAAAGGGAGGAATATTAACTGTCACAAGACACCCAACCCAAGACCATATTCTTTTTGGCGGTGCCGACGGAGTCCCTAAAATTTACAGAATGCAACGGGTCAAAAAACGTGAGATCGGTGATGATTCGAATCAGCTTTGGAATCTTCCGCCCCTCAAAGGAAGAATTTTTTCAGTTGATTGGAGCAGCGACGGTAAACTTATAGCAGCAGGAAGTAGTCTCGACGGTAAGGGATACCTCCACATTTATGGCATAGATCCTGAATATAAAGTACCTGGAGACATCGATGGAATCATTAAAAAACCTGTCCAAAGCCGTAATGGTGGCGAGAAAAATAAACTAAATGACTACTTTAAAAACGGCGTCAAAACAATCGCCACCATTGAATCTATTACATCTGGAGTCTATGCAGTAGCCTTTAATCCAGAAGCCAGCAGAGTAGCCGCAGCGGGATCAGATGGCCTTGTTCGAGTTTATGACACTACTAACGGAGAAAAGGTACATGAATTTGTCCCAGTACCCATTAACCGATAAATCCAGTTTAACACTTTATTAATTACGAATTTAATCTGAATCACTCCCTAAATTTGATGACCAAGTTAAAATCACTACTCCTTCTGATCTCAACGATCACTTTAATACCAATTCAAGTTCTACTCTCCAAGGAAATCACTCAGGATTTTAGTGGAATAGAATCCATTGAAGTTAACCCTCAGTCAGTAAAGCTGGACAATCCTTTTGATTATTCACAGGTCGTTACAATGGCAAAGCTCAACAATGGTCAAATCATTGATGCTACTCGAAATGCCAAAGTCGAAGTCCAAGGAGACGCAGTCAAAATTTCGAAGAGTGGGCTTATAGAACCTATCAAGGATGGAAATGCAATTTTGAATTTTGAACTTAACGGTCAAAAGGCGAGCGTCTCAGTACAAGTTAGCGGCCAAGGCAAAAAATTTAACCCTGACTATGTTAGAGACATCATGCCGGTCGTTTCAAGAATGGGTTGCAATCAGGGAACTTGCCACGGTTCTAAAGATGGTAAGAATGGGTTCAAACTATCATTACGAGGCTATGACCCAATCTATGATATTCGTGCATTCACCGATGATCTTGGAGCACGCCGTGTAAATGTTGCGGCACCTGACTCAAGTCTCCTTCTGTTGAAAGCAACCGGAGCCGTACCTCATGAGGGTGGGCAAATCACAAAACCTGATTCCAACTACTACAACATTGTGAAACAATGGATCGCTGGAGGAGCAAAGCTTGATCTATCAACTCCTAAAGTTCAAGGTATCGAAGTTTTTCCTAAGAACCCAGTCGTTGAAAAAATTGGAAGCAAACAACAGATTCGCGTGGTGGCAACGTTCGCTGATGGACTCAAAAGAGATGTGACAAGAGAAGCTTTTGTTCAAAGTGGAAATACCGAGGTCGCGGAACCAGAAAAGGACAGCAACTCTTTAATAACCACCATAAGAAGAGGCGAAGCCCCTATTCTAATTAGGTACGAAGGTAATTATGCAGCAACAACAGTGACCGTAATGGGAGACAGATCAGGATTTGTTTGGGAACAACCAGCAGCCAACAACAAGGTGGATGAGCTTGTCGCTTCGAAGTGGGAAAGAATGAAGATAAAGCCATCTGGTCTTTGTGATGATTATGAGTTTGTCCGAAGAGTTTACTTAGATCTCACTGGGCTCCCCCCGTCAGCGGAAGTATTGCAGCAATTCGTTAGCGATAATAAACCTCAAAAAGTCAAAAGAGATGCTCTAGTTGATAAACTGGTTGGATCTGATGAATATATTGATCACTGGACTAATAAGTGGGCTGATCTACTGCAAGTTAATAGAAAGTTTCTAGGCCAGGACGGAGCCAAAGGGCTCAGAGAGTGGATCAAGATGCAGGTCAAAGATAACAAGCCATACGATGAGTTCGTCAGAAACATCATCACGGCAACCGGCTCTAACAAGGACAATCCTCCAGCCTCTTATTATAAGGTTTTAAGAGAGCCTACCGAGCTCATGGAGAACACCACTCATTTATTTCTTGCGACCAGATTCAATTGTAATAAGTGTCATGATCACCCCTTCGAGAGGTGGACCCAGGACCAGTACTATGAGCTGGCCGCTTATTTCGCGCAGTTCGAATTAAAGAGAGACCCTGCGTCGGGTAAAAATAATATTGGAGGAACGGCAGTCGAAGGAGCCAAGCCGTTATACGAACTTGTTTCTGATAAGAACGAAGGTGAAATCATTCATGATCGAACCAAAGAAATCAGTCCACCCAGCTTCCCTTACTCGGCTGGTGGAGACTCCGACAATCCCAAGATAGATACCAGAAGAGGAGAACTAGCCAATTGGATCACCGCCACAGATAACCAGTACTTTGCATCCAGTTACGTGAACCGCCTCTGGGGATATATGCTTGGCACTGGCATTATTGAACCTCTTGATGACATTCGTGCAGGTAATCCACCCAGCAACCCTGAATTACTTAAATACCTCGAGGAAGAATTTATCAAAAGTAAATTCAATGTTCAGCACATGCTCCGTTTGATTTGCAAATCAAGAACCTATCAACTCTCGATAGAAACTAACAAATGGAACAGCGATGACACGACGAACTTCTCTCATGGTAAGGCACGCCGATTACCCGCAGAAGTTCTCTATGATGCAATCCACACATCACTTGGAGCACAGCCAAACTTCCCTGGCGTTCCTGCCGGAACCAGAGCTGCTCAGCTCCCAGACGTAGGCATTAAACTACCTGACGGATTCCTAGATAATGCTGGAAGACCAGTCAGAGAAAGTGCCTGTGAATGTGAGAGAAGCAGTGGACTTCAGCTAGGCCCAATCATGGCGCTAGTTTCTGGACCAACCGTCGGCAATGCCATCAGTGATCCAAAAAACATTCTTCCCAAACTCATCGAGTCCTCAGATGACGACAAAAAAGTGATCAATGAAATATTCCTAAGATTACTTTCTCGCCCAGCCGACGAAGAAGAGCTCACCGCAAGCCTTGCCATGCTGGATGCGGTTGATAAAGATCACGAAAACATTGTTCGTAAGGTTCAGGAAAGAGAAGCTTTACTGAATGAAGAAACTGTTAAAGCGGAAAAAGCAAGAGAAGCGAAAATAGTGCAGGCCAAAAAGTCACTTGATGACTACAAGGCAGGCATTGCCGAGCGCGAGGCAAAGCTAAACAAAGAGCAAGCCGATCGAATTGCGGCTGCAGATAAATCGGTTAAAGATTTCGAAGCCACGATTCCTCAAAAAGTCTCTGAATGGGCAAAAGCCAATTCAACCGACTCGTCTTGGGAGGTCATTAATCCAATCGGTTTTAACACATCAAACGGATCTAAACTTGAACTTGAAAACGATAGTTCCCTCTTTGCTTCCGGTAAAAATGGGGTAGGCAATTATAGAATATATGCCACAACGGCGATCGATAATATTACAGGAGTAAGGATCGAAGCCATTCCTGACCAAAGACTACCCAAAGGTGGCCCCGGAAGGGCATCAGACGGTAATTTTGTTCTTACCGAATTTGATGTACATGCTTCAGCCGTACAGAAAAAAGAAGACTGGAACGTTGTTAAATTATGGACATTTGATGAGGGTGCTGATGGATGGGAAAAACCTATCCAAGCTGAAATAGCCGTAGAAAAAGGTGTCCTCAAAATTGACAGTAAAGGTGATGACCCGTCAGTCACTGCCAACTTAAACGCACCGGCCGGAACATTTATGGTGGATTTGAAGGCTGAGTTTCCTGGTCAAGGTAAGGCGCATGCTCAACTTTTCTGGACAACT
>JACETS010000009.1 GCA_013911195.1 Verrucomicrobiales bacterium
GATGACACAGCTTCAATTAAATCGCCTGTATTATTGAGTTCAGGAACTGGGATAACAGTTCCATGGTCAATTGGTAATATTACAGTTTTACCATCTTTAAAGAATTTATCCCAATTATGTCGGAATATATTATTTTCTTCCATTGTCAAAACTTGTCCATTAATAACAAAATGACAAAGAAAAACTTGGATTTCATTTCGCCTTCAGATATTAAAAGTAATAAACATAAAAATTATTTAGGAGTCTAATATGCCAATTATAGAAACTAACGGAATAAAGATGCACTATACTGAGCAAGGTGAAGGTGATCCCCTATTACTAATTATGGGTATTACAGCTCCTGGCGCTGTCTGGGAGGCGCATGCTGAAGAGTGGCAAAAAGATTTTAGGTGTATTTTGGGAGACAATCGTGGTGTTGGTGACTCAGATAAGCCTGAGGGTCCATACACGAGTGAAATGATGGCAGATGATTATGCGGGGTTGCTGGATGAGTTGGCATAGAGAGTGCAAGGGTTGTCGGGTGTTCAATGGGATCAATAATTGCTCAGCAACTTGCTCTTAGGCATCCTGATAAAGTAAAGAGTGCCGTTTTGATGTGTACATGGTCTCGTTGTGATAGGTATGCTGTTTCGGTTTTTGAACATATGATGAATGCCAAAGCAAGACTGAAACCTGAGGAGTTCATGAAATTTGTTCAGCTTTTAATCTTCACTAAGCCGTTCTGGGACAATGATGACTGTTATCAAGGTATCGTAGACGGTCAAAATGATGCTAAGCTGGGCGCAGCTCCCCAGCCTGTTCATTCAATGGAGGCACAAGCATCAGCATGTATTAATCATGATGTTTATGCTGATTTGCCACAGATAAAGAGTCCATGCTTAGTGATAGGCGGTAAAGATGATATTTTTACTCCTGCCTGGATGTCCGAAGAAACAGCAGAAGCAATTCCTAATTCTGATTTGCATTTATATGATGGTGCGGGGCACGCATTTCATTGGGAAAAGCTAGACGATTTTAATCCCAGAGTAAGGGATTGGTTAAAAGCAAATTAATAAAAAAGAACAACATAAATTATGGCTATAAAATTTGGCTCAGAAGTATACACATGGTTCATGGATGGCTATGGCGAAGGTAATGATAACAAACTACCACACATGGCTAAAATTATCGGTGAAGCAGGGTTTGCCGGAATAGAACCAATGGTTTTAGAACCTTATGACACTTATTGGCTTGGTGATTGTAAAGATCCTCAAAGGCTAAAAAATGCTCTCGACGAAGCAGGTATTGAATTAGCAGCGTTGGCATTAATCTGTAAGTGGGATGAAGAGGAGGAAACTGAATCTGAAAGAATTGCTGCTGACTGGACCATAGAGACATTGAAACTCTTCCCAGGAGCAGCCCTTGGTACTGTTCCCCTTCCAGATGGAAGACATAATTTACAACAGAGAAGGGTTAATTTAGTTAACAATGTTAATCGGGTCTCAAGAAGAGCAGCCGAAGCTGGATTAAAGTGCTCGTTCCATCCTAATAGTCCACCACCCTCTCTAGTGAGAACTCAAGATGATTACGATGTTGTTTTAAATAGCTTAGATCCAAATGTCACTGGATGGACTCCTGACGTTGGTCACATTGCTCGTGGTGGAATGGATGTGATTGATACAATGACCAAGTGGGGGCATTTAGTTAATCATATTCACTATAAAGATTTTTCAGGAAATGGGCCTGAGCCATGGTCTCAAATGGGAAGTGGAAAACTTGATTTTCACAAGATTACAGAATGGCTAACTCTTCGTAATTATGAGGGTTGGATAATTTGTGAAGATGAGGCTGAAGTTGCTATAAAAGACCCCGACGGAGTTACGTTGCAAAATGGTCAGTGGTGTAAAGAGAATCTTTACCCGATGGTTTAAACTTCGCAATTTTTAGAAGCTCTCATTGGAATGGCTAATTATGCTGTTGGTCTAGACTTTGGTACAAACTCTTGCCGATCAGTTATCATCAATGTTGATAATGGCAATGAACTTGCTACCAGTGTTTTTAACTACCCATCAGGAGAGCTTGGGATTATTACTGATAAATCTGACCCAAATGTTGCTAGGCAGAACCCACATGACTATATTATTGGTTTAGAATATATAATTAAAGAATCGCTTAGGGAGGCTGGGAACGCCTTTTCTGAATTTGATTCTAGTCAAGTAATCGGGATAGGAGTTGATACTACTGGAAGTACGCCAATACCCGTTGATGAGAAATGTATACCCTTATCAATTAATGATAAGTTTAAAGATAATATCAATGCACTGGTTTGGTTGTGGAAGGATCATACCTCATACGAAGAAGCCGAAGAGATAACTCGATTAGCGAATGAAAAACGTCCGCAGTACCTTCAGAGATGCGGGGGAACATATTCTTCTGAATGGTGGTGGTCTAAAATTCTTCATCTGAAAAAAATAGCGCCCGAAGTCTATGACGCAGCTTACAGCTTTATTGAGCATTGTGATTATATTCCTGCACTGTTGTCAGGAATTAGTGATCCATTAGCGATAAAAAGAAGCGTATGTGCGGCAGGACATAAAGCAATGTTCTCAAAATCTTGGGGAGGTCTACCGGATAAGGAATTTCTTAGCTTATTAGATCCTGACCTTCCTGAACTTAGGGACAGATTGTATGAAACAGCTCATCCTTCAGATCATGTTGCTGGTTATTTATCATCAGAGTGGTCAGATTCGACTGGATTGCCTAAGGGTATTCCGATTGCAGTAGGTGCATTTGATTGTCATATGGGAGCGGTCGCCTGCGGTGTTAAGGAGGGAGTGTTTACTAAAATACTTGGTACGAGTACCTGTGATATAACAGTAGTTCCTGAATCAGAGAACCTAGATCATATACCAGGGGTTTGCGGTGTCGTTAATGGCTCAGTGTTACCTGATCATTATGGAATTGAGGCAGGTCAGAGTGCCGTTGGAGATATTTTTCTATGGTTAGTCAATAACCTTGTTCCTGATAGTTATGGGAGTAGTGCTGATGAGAAATTTGAAGCAATGGAGAAAATGATGGCAAACGATTCTCCAGGTTCATCGGGGCTACTTGCTCTGGACTGGAATAATGGAAATAGAACTATACTTGTCGATGTAAGGCTATCAGGTCTTCTATTAGGACAAACTCTACACACCAAAGCACATGAAATTTATCGGGCCTATATTGAAGCTACTGCTTTTGGTGCGTTAACGATAATAAATAGAATCGAAGAGAGCGGAGTTAATATTAATGAAGTTGTCACTACTGGTGGTCTTGCCGTTAAAAATGAAGCTCTAATGCAGATTTATGCAGATATTCTTCAGAGGCCATTGAAAGTAGCCATGAGTGATCAAACCTGTGCAGTGGGGGCCGCATTATTTGGAGCCAGTGTAAATGAAGGATATAATATCTTTGATCTAAGGGATAAATGTTCGAAATTTAGGGATGCCATTTATTTGCCTAATGATGATGCCGTAGAGGTCTATAAGAAATTATTTTCTCTATATAAGGACCTTCATGATGCATTCGGAACAAGCGAGTGGAATGGTAACCTCTCCAGAGTAATGAAGGAATTGATTGATATTAGAGAAGATCAACGATGAATTGAGCTTTCATTTATTAAATATGAAATTCTCTTATTTTTATCAGACTTATCGCTGAGTTTCTTTAATATAAGTTTAGAGACTACATCCTCAAGTGGGATACCTTTTTCGTCAGCAATTCTTTTAAAGCTGAGGTATTGTGTTTCTGTAAGACTGACTTTTAATGGCTTATTGTTTTCGTTAAGCAAAAAATCCATAAATATTATCTATATTTAATCATCTGGATTTTCATGTCAGTAACAAAGTTATCGAATGTTATTGTACTAAATAATAATATATTATGCAGCCAATTGATAATTAATCGGTTACAAAGAAATTGAGAAAACTTTGTTTAATCCTCTATGTTGAAAAGATTGATCCTGTAAGCGTTCCATTACTGTCACCAAACTGATCAACGCTAATACCCATTGAATGCATAATACTCAAATACATGTTGGTCATTCGCGATTTGTTTCTTATGAACTGGCCGTGATTTAATCCCATGTTCGAACCTCCAGCAATTAATGTTGGTAAATTAGTGTTTTTGTGAGTTGTACTAGCTCCACTTCCGTATAGAACAATTGTATTATCAAGAAGAGACCCATTGTTTTCGATTATAGAATCCATTTGATTAAGAAAATGCGATAATTGTTTGCTTAAAAACAGATCATATTTAGCAAATTCTAGCATTCCCTTTTTGTCACTATAATGTGAAAGGTTGTGATGAGTGCTCTTTAGTCCCAATTTGATAGGAAAGGTATCACTAATACCCATACCGTCCTCTCGATGAAGCAAGAAACTAACGCTTCGAGTGATATCAGCATCAAAGACAAGAGATATAAGATCAAACATTGTCTTAAAATATTTAGATGGCTCTGAACTAGTATCTACATTTAAGTCTAAGTGGGAGTAGTCTTGTTGTTTGAGTGGTACATTTAACCATTTTTCAGAGGTACGAAGACGACCTTCAAATTCATTTAGTGATGTTAGGTATTGGTCCATTTTTTGACCATCCTCATATCCAAGCCTTTTATTCAATGCCTTAGCGTTTTCATTTACAGCATCAACAAGTTTGATTCTTAATTTGAGATTAGCTTTCTTGGACTTATAATTTGAATCATTTCCTTTAAATAAAGCTTCAAAAATTCTTCGAGGATTGTTTTCGGCAGGAATTGGACGACCAGATTTGTCATATGATATCGTAGAAGTCCTAGAAGTATATCCAGTCCCTGAGTCTACGGAAAGAACGAGTGAGGGTATTCTGCAACGATGTTTAGTTTTTTCAGCAATGACCTGATCAACTGATACAGTGTTGTAACTGCCTGGTTCAGGTTCATGTAAAGGGGCGCCAGTTAACCACATATCAGAGCAAACATGCGGGTCATTTTTAGTCCCATTAGCATGCTCAAGTTCACCAAGAAAACTTAATTTACTTCGATGCGGCAAAAGAGGTTCAGTCGATTTTCCGAAAATAAAATTTTTGTTTTGGTCAAATTTTCTGGGAAACCAACTCCATTCATTTATGGCGTGTTTCTCGTAAGGTAGAGACATGCCATTACCAACATATAGGGCACAAAATCTTTTTGGTGTCTCATTATTTACGGTTTCACCCATTGCCTCAAGAATTGGCAACGGGAGAGCAACTCCTGCAATACCCTTGAGAACTGCCCTTCTTTTAATTTTGAGAATCTTAGGCATGTTAAATTTCTATTATAATGAAATATAAATATGAATCTATAGAGTAGTCAAATCATTGAATATAACTACTATTTTTCGAGAAAAATTGGACTGTTTATAATAAATTTGATGCAATCCTTTAGTGGGTACCCTTGAGGGGCTAGTTTTTTAATTCCTTCACTTTTTAGGTATGCAATTTCATTAAATTCGAGGGTTCTGCCTATGGCATAGGTTGTTAAATGCTTTAAATAACTAAAGGCGATATCATCCAAATAGTTATCAATTAAGTGTTTTTTGAAATCAGAAAAATCTTGAACTGTATTTCCATCTTTTAGCCTTGATGACGAATCAATTTTTTTATTCTTAAGTAATCCGCCAGCATTATATTCTTCAAATGGAATTCCCCATGGATCAATTTTTTTATGGCATTCCGAACATCCTTTTTGATTTCTATGCAGTTCGAGCTGTTCTTTTATTGTTAGGGATTTGGTTGATTCAGACAACTCTGGTACATTAGGGGGAGGAGGTTTTGGAGGGTCAGCGATGATTTTTTTTGCAAACCACGCACCGCGCTTGATCGGGTTGGAATGGTTTCCATCTGATAGACCTGATAAGATTGCAGATTGAGTTAGGATTCCCCCTAAATGAGCAGTGTTGTGTTTAATCGGTTTAAAATCATAACCACTCTCTGTAAGATTTCCTAATCCGTAATAGCCAGATACAACATCATTAACAATAATGAAATCTGAATTAATGATATTGGATAATTTAAGATTAGAGCGAATAAGATATTTAATGAAATTGGAAGGTTCTTTTCGTAGTTCCCTTTTCGTTTCTAAAGTGAGTTTAGGATATTTACTGTGATTAATGTTAACCAAATCAAATTTCTCTAAATCTAACCACTGATAAACGAACTCGTTTATGAATCTATCAAATTGTTTGTTATTAATCATTCGATCAACTTCATTAGATAATGAAGCGATAAAATTATTCATGTCTTTATAGGACTTGAGTTTTTCATCTGGGCCAGAATTCCAGAGGAAAAAAGACAATTTGGCGGCAAGTTCATATGGGGATAAGAGTTCAGGCTGAGGGGTCTTACTTTGCTCCGTAATAAAAAGAAATTGAGGTGATGTTAAAACAACCAAGAAAGAACTTTTAAGACTGGATTTAAAGTTTTTTGAAGCCTTATATTCATTCTTCCAAACATCGAAAAGCAAAGATTCTTCATTTATTGTCAAAGGTCTTCTATATGCTCTTTCTGCGAATTTTTTTATTATATGTTTGGCATAGTTCGACTCGTCTTGGTTCTGGGATTCAATGAATATTGTTGAATACTCTTTTGACGGCCATTCATTTATGTAGGGTCCTTCAATTTCGATTGCCTTAATTACTACTCTTGGAATTTGTCGAGTATCCGTTGGTTCGCTACGTATAGCAATTTCATGTAAACCAGCTAGATAATTGACATTATTGTTTTCAGTATATGGTAAGGAAAATGAGCTTATAGGTGCATAAAAAGAATACTTTTTAAATTCGTTAGTGTCGACTTTCTTGGGAGAGTCAAATTGACTTAATCTTGCTCCGACATCTGTTCTTACTCCTAAGTGAGCGCTAATGTAGGGGTTGCGATTATTAAACTTTTCAAATTCTTTTGAAGTTTCGCTGTCGGGGGGAATTAGACTTAAATTAAAAGAACGTAAGTTGTTTCCATTACCATTCGTTATTTTTATTTTTTTATCGTCTCTATTAAGCTCAACGATCATAAAAGGTATAATGATCCTATCGTCTTTGCTTTTTTGGTATGGTGGTTTGATCCGTTTACTAAATGTTCTGCCGGAAATATCTCCTATTAAGACATCATCATTAGGCGGTCCGTCAAAAATCACATCGATTTGATAAATTCCTTTATTCTTTATATCGATGGAAGTTTCATCATTATTTTTAATAGGAAATGAATCAGATTTTGGATCAATAAAAATATTTTTCGGTTGTAAAGCATCTTCATATCGAGCCGCTTCAGCAGTAATTTTCAAAATGCCCTCTTTAGGTAATTCTCTTGTTAATATAGATAAGGTAGGTGATGGTCCTTTAGGCTCCTTCTTTCCCCCTCTGCTTTCAGGAGATCTCGGTCTCAAAGCAATACCTTCATCTAATAGGATGGATGATCGACCATAATTATAACCACCAGTAAACCTGCCAATCATACCTACAAAAATAGAGTGGTGAAGACCATTGAATTTTTTCCATTTTCTTACGGTAGCATTTCCATTGTAACCTTCTTGAAAATCGTAGGTCTTTTTTAAATCGATTGTTGTATATTTAAAATTTTTAATAGGTTTGATTTCGGATATAAAATAATCCTTCTTATTGAATAAACTTGGGCCGTTTAATTCTATCTTATCAGTAGTAGGATTTTTATTGATTCCTTGACCTAAATCTACTCGGAATGATTGAATTTGAGGTAATTTTATATTGTTCGAAAGGAATATATCTAACGCTCTATTTGCAATGTCGAAATAGTTCTCCAGCAGCTGTGGTGTCAATAGTAATGAATCCTCATTATTAGAGAATCCATCAACCGATACCCCATCATTGGGTAAAATATTAGATAGTTGATCGCTGATGCCTAACAGGTCTTCCAATAAGTTTTGATATTGTTGAACGGTGAGCCTTCTTGTAGAACCATTTTTTGGTTTCTGTTTCATTTTCCCAAGTGTCAAAACGGCATCTATTTGATTAAGCGCCTTAATTATTTCATTATCCGATGGTTGAGGTTCATCATCCGGTGGCATGGCACTATCAGAGATCTGATCATACGCATGCTGAAGGATAAATAGGTTTTTTTCGTTTGTGCTCGAATTAACTTGATCCAATCTGACTCCAGATTTCATCTTTTTTTCACCATGGCACTTAATGCAGTGAGATTTCAAAAATGGGGTCACATTGATTTCAAATGCATTTTTAACCATATCAGAAGAGTTCTTAGAATTTGTTTCTGAATAACACTTATTAATGATCCCAAAGATGATTAGGCAAATATAGGCGGCCTTTGAATGCATATATATCATATTTGATGAAATACACCCATCAGGAATCGAACCTGAACCCGCGGCTCCGGAAACCGCTGTACTATCCATTATACTATGGGTGCGAATGATTTTAAGAATAGCAATTATAACAACCAAATCAAGACTCAGAAATATCCCCAAAACATTAACTTTACAGCTTATCAATCACGAGATTTAGTTTCGATCCCCTGTAGATGTCAAAATCACAAGAAATTATAGTTATTAAATTTGGTTCTGGTATTCTTACTCACCCAGATGGAATTTCTTTGGATGACAGCCAATTTGATGCCCTAGTTAATGCCGTCTCTAATATACACAAAATTGGGATGAGACCTGTTATCGTCTCAAGTGGAGCTGCTGCTGCAGGAATGATGGCCTTTGGAATTAAAGAGCGCCCAGCGGATTTATCTGCTCTTCAGGCTTGCTGTGCAGTTGGTCAAACGCGTTTAATGCATTTTTACGAAACGTTATTTAGACAATATAATTTAAACGTTGCTCAATTATTGCTAACCAATGAAGATTTTTCTACACCTAGTAGAACGTTAAACGTGACTAACACATTTGATGAGCTGTTGAAGCATGAAAATGTCATTCCCATAATTAATGAAAATGACTCAGTTGCTACTGAAGAATTAAAATTTGGTGATAATGATTCATTATCCGCATCTCTCTCAATTTTAATCAATGCTTCCTTGCTAATTATTTTAACTGAAGTTGACGGTTTGATGGATGCAGATGGGAATCTAATACCTCATATCGATGATATTAATGAAGCAATGAATCATGTCAGATTAGAAAAAGGCAAATATTCAGTTGGTGGAATGGCCACTAAGTTAGAGGCTGCAAGCATGGCTTCAAGATCTGGTATAACGACTTTAATCGCTAATGGTCGGAGAACCAATCAACTTGAAGGCTTGGTAAAAGGAGAAGGTGTATATACAAAGATAAGTATTGGAAATGAGTAAAGAAATTAAAGATAAAATCACTAAAATGGGGTCTGATGCTTTAACGGCGTCCAGGTCTTTAGCAAATCTTACTACTGATCAGAAGAATAAAATATTATTAGCAATGGCTGATGGGATTCTATCTGATGCAGATAAAATTATTTCAGCTAACACTATTGATCTTGACGATGCCGTAAATAATAATTTAACAAATTCAATGATAGACAGACTTCGTCTTGATCAAAAACGAATTGAAGCCATTGCTGACGGGATTCGTCAAGTTGCAACATTGCCTGATCCAGTAGGAGAAATTATGGACGAATGGGATCGTCCAAATGGTATAAAAATCAAACAAATTAGAGTCCCAATCGGAATAATAGGAATCATTTACGAGTCCAGGCCTAATGTTACCAGTGATGCAGCAGTATTATGTTTAAAAACTGGAAATGCTACAATTCTAAGAGGAGGCAAAGAATCAATTAATTCAAACATAGCTATTAGCGATTCTCTTCAAAAAGCGGGTGAACGAGTGGGGTTGCCTCAAAATAGTATTCAATTAATTCCATTTACAGATCGTGAAAGTGTTAAACATCTAGCTGAAATGGATGAATATCTGGACTTAATTATACCCAGAGGAGGAGCCGGTCTTATTGAAGCAGTTGTTTCAATGGCAAGAATGCCAGTTATAAAGCATTACGATGGTATATGTCATACCTATGTCGATAGTGAATGTGATTTAGAAATGGCTTGTGGTGTTGTAATGGACGCTAAAACTCAAAAACCTAGTGTTTGTAATGCACTTGAAACGTTATTGGTATCAGAAGAGATTGCAGACTCATTCTTACCAGTTATTGGTAAATTATTATCTGAAAAACAAGTTGAAATTAGGGCTGATGAAGGTTCCAAAAGGTTATTGGGAGTGGATTCTGTAGCAGTTAAACCTGATGATTGGAAAACGGAATATTTGGACCTAATTATTTCAATAAAAATCGTTAGTGATGTCAAAGAAGCAATTGATCATATTAATCATTATGGATCGCATCATAGTGACTGTATAGTTACGAGCTCAGAGGCTAATGCTAACCTATTTATGAACAATGTTGATTCCGCAACTGTATTTTGGAACGTATCGACTCGATTTAGTGACGGTGAGGAGTTTGGTTTTGGTGCTGAAATTGGAATAAGTACTGATAAGCTTCATGCACGAGGTCCTATGGCTTTGAGAGAACTAACCTCTTACAAGTATTTGGTATCAGGAAAAGGCCAAACTAAGTCCTAAAAGGCATCTCTTTAGATGGCTCTAATATACTAGGCAAAAGTTTTTGCTAGTCTGCTGAATTCTGATTTGGATACCTTCTCGACTTGGTAGGTATTTTCAGTTTCCTGTGTGTATGTTTTTTTTCGTGAGTTAGAATACGCTCGATCATAGTGATTCTCCAAGATTGATAAGACAAAATCTTTATATTTATCATCACTTATCAAGTTCAACCAATGCTCATAAAGTTTTTGGGAAATTAAATGTTTTACCTTGCTCAATTTTAAAATGAGAAGGTTCTTATCTTTTATAAAATGTTGATATTCTTTTATTAGGTAATCTGCTCTCTCATTTATTGGGACATCAATTTCGATGACTGGTGAATCTTTCATTAGGGTCCATAACGAAGCTGGTATTTGTAAAGATCCAATTCTGGAGCTCTCTGATTCAATGAAAGTTATTTTTGATGGATTTAATTCTCTTAGCTTTTCAAGAATCATTCTTTCGAACCTTTTTTGGCTAGGTTGATTAGAGTCCATATCATCACCTAGTGCAGATCCTTTGTGTGAAGCTAATCCCTCAAGGTCTAGGATTTGAGATCCATTTGCCTCTAAATACTTTAGCAATTTGGTTTTTCCTGATCCAGTGAAGCCAGATATTATTTTGAAATTATAAATATTTGATAATTTTTGCTTTAATTCACCAATGATATGCTTTCGGTAGGCCTGATATCCACCTTCGAGTAAAGTTGTTTTCCAACCAATACTGTTCAAAAATGTTGCCATGGATTTTGATCTTTCCCCTCCCCTCCAACAATAAATCAAAGGAGAATATGTTTTTTCTTTATTAAAAAAATGATCTTTTAAGTGTTTAGAAATATTATGAGCTACGATTGAGGCTCCTTTTCTACGTGCAACAAAAGGACTTTGTTGTTTATATGCAGTTCCAACTAATTTTCGCTCTTCATCATTAAGAACAGGCATGTTTAGTGCATTAGGGAGGTTATCCTCCTCATATTCTGATGGCGATCTTACATCAATAATTTCGTCAAAATCGGATAAATTGACTTTGTCCGCTTCAACTGACTCTAATTCTCTCATCTGAATTAAATCTATTATCATGGTTTGCGAAGTTAAATGCAATAGACGATTATCAAATAGCACCAAGAATGGATATAATCATTACAGGAATAGGTTCCTTAAGCACAGGTAGTCAAAATGCTAACGCCCTTTTTGAATCTTCAATCAATTCTTCTGTAGAGACTCAATTTATTGATATACAATCGCATGAAGGAATAATTTCTATTCCGGTAAATTCAATTGAAGATAACCTTATTAATGTCAAAGGATTGGAGCAATTTAATAAATTAGATAGAACTTCTAAACTTGCAATTAATGCTGTTGATCAAGCCTGGCAAAATTCAGGTATTAATAGTCAACAAATTGAGCCAAATAAAATTGGTGTATTTATAGGAACCTCAAGAGGACCAGTTGGAAAATGGGAGGAGACTTACAAAAGACATATGTCCGGGAAAAGACAACTACCCTCATTCTCTGCATCGGGAACTATAGCTGCAATAAGTGGTTCTGTGTCTCAATATTTAAAAGCATCTGGTCCGTCTTTAACATTGTCATCAACATGTTCATCAGGCGCGGCGGCGATTGCAACTGGGGCTAGTATGATCCATTCCGGTGCTTGTGATGTTGCCGTTGTTGGTGGAGTGGAATCCGTTATAAATGATTCCATAATTAACGTCATGAAATCGGCAGGTTTGTTGGCTGATAGTAACGAAGCATCTAAAAGTTGTAAGCCATTTGATGTGGATAGAAATGGTCTTGTTGTTGGAGAAGGTGCAGCATTTTTAATATTAGAATCCTACCAACATGCTCTTAACAGAAAAGCACATCCATTGGCCAAACTTTCCGGATGGTGTAATGGGTTAAGCCAAAGTGGCAAAGTTGGAGTCGATTTAAATGGAGATTCTATTGCATCAACAATTCTTAGCTCCCTTAAAATGAGCGATATTGAGGCATCAGATGTAGATTATATAAATGCACATGGTACTGGAACTGTTTTAAATGATTTATGTGAATCCAGAGCAATTAATTTGGTCGAAGGGCTTTCTAGTGTTCCGCTAAGTTCAATCAAACCAATTACCGGCCATTGCTTAGGCGCATCCCCCGCTTTAGAGGCGGTTCTTTGTGTTATGGTTATTAACAAGAATAAAGCACCTCATACTGCTAATCTTAAAAATATAGATGAAAAACTAAAAATTAACCCGATCATGGAAAGCCCATCGGAGGGTGAATTCAAAAATGTTTTGTCTACATCTTTGGGCTTCTGGGGCAATCACGCCTCCTTGGTTTTTTCCAAGATTTCTTGAAGCTTCTTTAGGTTTAATTTGCCAAGTTCGGTACGAGGTATTTCATCAACTTCAATGATTCTCTTAATATTTTCAATTGATGTAGATCTTTCGTTATACTCATTTACTGCAGTTTTACCCGTAGAGTAATCATCAGTCACCATAGTGATTTTCATTCCATTTCTCTCATCAGGAATTCCTATTATTGTAAAATCAAAATCATATCGATCTGAAATAGCTGAAATAATCTTATCGAGTTGGACCTTTTCGCCTAAGACTTTGATCTGAGTATCACTACGGCCATTCGTTATCAGACGATTGTTTTCTTTTATTCCATAATCACCAGTCTGAAACCATCCATCATCATTAATTGGATTTATAAATTTTATAGAGTTTTTTGATTCAAAGGTTAGATACCCATGAAATAGTGCTTGCCCTTTAATTAGGATCTCATCATCAGAGCTTATATTAAGAGACCAGATATCGAGTATTGACATTCCCTGACCTACAATTTTTTCTGTGGCAATTTGCGAACACGATTCGGTCATTCCGTAGGTGCGAAGTATTGGCCATCCCAAATTGATGCTTTTTCTATAAAGTTCAGCATCAAGATGATCACCTCCTATTATTAATGCTCTTAAATCATTAGGTGGTTTGAATTCTGAATGAACTAGATCATATAATTGGGCAGGAACCAAAGAGCATATAGTTATAGAGTTTTCTTTTAATGAATTATAAAAGTCAGCGATATTCCATTTTGATTCCAATTTAATCACTTTTGAAGAACTATCATATGCTCTAGCATATATTGATAAGCCACTGACATGGTGTGTTGGGAGGCAACATAACCATGTGTCATTTTGATTAATACAAAGGTGCTCATTAACTGATTTTGCCGATAACAACATTGAGGATTTATCTAATACTGTTAATTTCGGACCAGAAGTGCTTCCAGAGGTAGGAAGAATAATTTTTCCTTTTAAATTATTACTTCTACAAAATTTTAAAACCTCGTTATAGCATGAATTCTTTATCGAGTTCATGGTGAGGAAGTTATCTTGAGAGTTCCAGAAATCCTCTTCTGTAAAATTCATATTAAATCATTCCATGTAAGAGATTCTAAATAATCATCCATTCCAAGCCCATAGCCATTATTGACATGATTAAAATTTCCAATTCCATGGACGTTTATCGAATAATTGGATATTGATGCACAATAGGCAGCATATCTCCTTCCAAATTCATGATCCATATTGTGAGTAATGCATATAGGTTGAATGGTTTCTACGAAAGGAAGAATAACAGGTTTCCAAACTCTGACCTTGAAACCTTTGTTTGCATTGTATGGGCCTCTGTCTAGTGCGAAATTCAGACCCGTTTCTTTTTGATATTGGAACCATAAATTCGGATCATATGGGAAAGGATCTTCGATGAAGTCAATTTTATCTCTTGTATGACTTGATAGGGATTCATTGAAATCTATCAATTGATCTGGTGTGATAGACTCGTTGAAATCGACACGAATTTTGAATTGAGAGAATTTGTTAATGAGCTCAAGTGTATTTTCAAAATTTTTGTTAGATTTTATTTTAAGATGTGTAAATCCATTGATTGTGCTCAGATCAATTTTTGAAAAGTCATCGGAGTTTAATGTTAAGTGATAGCTTGGGATTTCTAATGATTTAAATAGGTCAACTTTGTTAGATCTTGCCTCACCATCGATCATGCAACATTTGATTCCAGCTCTAGCAATATCTGTTGGCTTATTTACGGAAATAGATTCTAGATGATATTCAAGATCATTGTCACCAAGGGTTTTCCAAGGTTGAATACACGCGTAACCATCATTCATTTTTATCAATGCTCCCTCTATATCTCCATGAGGAGTCTGGGAGTTCGGTGCCTTATCAAAATTGATAGAATATTTATGAAACTTTATGCTCTGTTTCATTTATATAGTAGGCTAATTATGACTAAAATTGCGAAGTTAAAATATGCAATAACTGAAAGTCCAAGATATTTGTTATATGCTTGGCTCGGCTTGGTCTTCATAACCATTAATGCTATAAGAAGAGAAAATGGAAGTCCTATTATTGGGATTAAAGCCGTTTTAATAAATCCAAAGTTTATCCATAATAGGCCTATAATGTAGGGTGATAGAGATAGGATAATTATTTCAAATTTTGCAAAACGTATTCCGTATCTTGCTGCAAGTGTTAGTTTTCCGCTTGATCTATCTTCTTCAATGTCTCTAGCATTATTGATCGCAATTATAACAGAACATAATAATCCCGATTGAATACCTAGTAGAATAGCGCATGAATTGAGTTTGCCTGAAAAAATATAAAATGTTCCTGTAACAGACACAATACCGAAAAATAATATTACAAATAATTCCCCTAAACCTTTATAGGCTAATGGCCATGGGCCGCCTGTATAACAATAACTTAAGATAAGGCCTATTAATCCAATAATTACAATAGGTGCACCTCTAGCGACAACGATTGGAAGAGAAAATGTAATAGCCATAAAACAAAATGTTATACCCGCTATAATTAAGCTTTGAGAGGTCAGTTCTCCAGACGCACTGATCCGTTTCGGACCGATCCTATTCAGGGTGTCAGCACCTTTGATGTCATCTAAAGCATCATTAAAAAAATTGGTAGCTATTTGGATGCACAGTGTAGAAAGAAGAATTGAAATAAGAAGTATCAAATCCGATTCATATGAGAATGAATTGGCTAAAAAACTACCTAAGAGTATTGGGATTATTGCAGCAGGTAAAGTCTTCGGTCTAGCAGCTAGAAAGATTGATGAATAGAAATTAGACTGCGGTTGAGTCATTTTTAGGGTAATCTTGGAAACTTGCTGAAGTCTGGCTTTCTCTTCTCAAGAAAAGCATTCTTACCTTCTTTAGCTTCCTCTGACATGTAGTAAAGGAGTGTGGCGTTTCCTGCAAGATCAAGTAAACCAACTTGTCCATCACAATCAGCATTAAGAGCAGATTTTAAGCATCTAAGTGCAATAGGTGAATGATTAAGAATTTCTCTGCACCATTTAAGAGTTTCTTCCTCAAGAGCATCAAGTTTGACAACTGTGTTAACAAGGCCCATTTCTAATGCCTGACTGGCATTATACTGACGACACATGAACCAAATTTCGCGTGCTTTTTTTTGGCCAACAATTCGAGCTAGATAACTTGAGCCTAGTCCGCCATCAAAGGATCCTACTTTGGGACCAGTCTGTCCAAATATTGCGTTATCAGCAGCGATTGTTAAGTCACATACAACATGAAGAACATGCCCTCCCCCAATTGCATATCCTGCAACCATTGCAATTACGGGAATAGGTAACGATCTAATACGCTTTTGGACTTCAAGAATGTTAAGTCTTGGGACTCCATCATCACCAACATAACCAGCATCACCTCTTACTTTCTGATCACCTCCAGAACAAAAAGCTTTCTCTCCAGCGCCTGTTAAAATGAGTATTCCTATATCAGAATTATTATGAACGATATCCAATGCTTCGAGCATTTCATTAACAGTTTTTGGACGAAACGCATTTCTTACCTCAGGCCGATTGATAGTAAGTTTGGCGATACCATCATCTGTACTTTCAAGAAGGATGTCATCAAATTGATTTAGTTGTGTCCACATAAGTGATTCTAAAAAGATTTTTTATTTAATAAAACTGTTAATTGCTTTTGTTGTAAGGGTCGGATTGTCCCATGGAACTCTGTGACCAGTAGATTCAAATTTAAGTAAATCTGAATTAGGCAATATTTTACATGCTCGATCTGCGATTTCTAGGAATTTCAGATCTAATTCACCAACAATCCATAATACTGGTATACGAATTTTACCTAGAAAAGGTTCCAGAAATTTTTGATGGCCAAGTGACCAGTTTCTAAAAGATAATGCTATGTTAGCTCTTTGATGATAAAGGGAATAATTTCGATTAATAGGGTGAGAATTTCTGAAAATGGATTGTTTTTCCCATGAAGTAATGAATGTGTCCCATTTATTTTTTGCATTAAATGCCCATTCAATATCATTTTTTATTCTGACTTGTTTTTCCACATTACTATCTAAACCTGTATGAGCAGATATTATTACAGCTCTTTTCCAATTAGAATTATCTTCTAATAAGCAATGAAGTGCTAGTCTGCCACCCATTGAGTACCCAATTAAGGTCTGCGGGTCAGGGGTAAGATTATTAATTATTCGAGCAGATTTCGTCAGTTCGTGATTAACATATTCGTATAAATTTGGAGCAAATCCGTTCTTGTTTGGGATAGAGTTTATAAATTTAGCCCAATCTTTATGATGTCCTACTGCTCCATGTAAAAAACAATTCATCGATTCTTGAATTCGTCCCAAAATTTATAAGTGTCATTATCATTAGGCCTAATTTCGACAACAGATCGATTCGAATTTAAATCATTTAGATCCGAAATATTTTGAATTAATGAGTAATCTAAATTCCACATTTGTGCCCAACTAGAGAAGTCTAATGTATGTGAGTTTTTGATTGTATTCATTATAAAATCTGGTGTGCCTTCTAAAGATTTTACGTGATCAAAAATTTTTCCACCTCCATTATTTATAACAAAAATATGAACATTCGTTTTATTGATCTGTTCTAAAAACCATAATGAATTTAAGTCATAAATTGTTGTTAAATCACCAAATATCCCGAAAGAATTATTATAATCTTTTGAAATTCCAAGGAATGTTGAAATGTTTCCATCAATTCCATTGACCCCTCGGTTGGCATAAAAATCATTACCTTTGTCAGATTGAGTTGCTGCAAATTGCCATTCTCTGATTGGAAGACTATTGCCCAAAAAAACCATAGAGTTATTAGGTATTATTTCAGATATTTTTCTTATAAAAGATGGCTCACTGTTTGGATGTTTTTTTAATAAATCATCAATTCTTTCTGATTCAGTGGAGGAAGTAGAAATGTTAGAGCGCCTACGAATCTTTACATTATTCCAATTAACAGAATTGATTACATCGGATTGTCTTGATAAACCTGGAAGGCTATTTTGTGTAACCGATAAAACTTTAATCTCTTCATTGTCTTCTAAATCTCTCCAGAAACGGCAGCTTGGAATTCCTCCAATTCTTAAAATTCGCTCCGCATTAATCTCTGATGGTTGTAAGGATGAAATTTTTTCTCTTAACCCTGATACCGATTCTGCATAGGTTGGACAATTTGACTGTTCTATAAAACGTAATACAGGTTTTCTTAATTCAGTACTGAGTGTGCCTACAATAATATTTATTGTTTCATCAGTATCAAAAAAATCTTCTAATAACTTGGTGTTTGATGAGGTTTCATCATTTATTGAAGGTGAAATATTCGAATGGTTAAGAGTATTTAGGTTGAGTGATTTAAGATTAGGTTCTTCTAAGTGGACATTAATGTGTAAAGGTTGATTGTATTTCCATTTATGGGAATCAGTCTCAGCATATTGTCCAAATATATCTATTTGATTGATTGATTGTGGTGCTCCCGAATTTTGATATCTGGTTGGTCTGTCAGCAGTTAATAATATTAATGGCGCTGATTGATAGTAAGCTTCGATGCATGCCGGTAAAAGCTCTGCGACAGCTGTTCCAGAAGTGGTGAGTATTACGACAGGCTTATGTGTTGATAATGTCCTTCCTAAGGCAAAAAACGAGGCTGATCGCTCATCAGGATGAGAATAATATTCTAGATTGTTAATATTGAGAATAGAATAAATGAGTTCAGCATTTCTTGCTCCAGTCGACATTACAAATTCTGATGCGCCAAGTGATAGACACTGTGAGATCGCATCTAATGAATTAGTAATATGTATATTTTTATTCACACTCAAAGGTCAAATTCATTTTTGACCCAGTGACGTTTTAATGCAAGTTCATCCCACTCATTCTCAAGAATACTATTTTCAGTTATTCCACATCCTGTAGGTAATGAAATGATCGAATTATCAAAGAATAAGCCTCTAATCATTATAAATGAAAAAAATGACTGATTAAGTTTTACTCCAAACGGAGCGGCAAACATTTCAGGGGTTGATGAGCATTCACGAAAAGATTTTAATTGTGAAAAATTACCACTATTCCTTGGTACCGTTCCTACAGCAGGAGTTGGATGAATTTGTTTCAGAACTTCCGTTATCGATACCTTTTGATTTAGTTTAATGTGTATATCAGTTAAAAAATGAACGATTCCACCGAGGTTGTGTGTTTTTCTCTCTGATTCTGAAAGTTTCCCATATTTCCCTAATCTTCTTCTAAGAGAATCAACAACGATTTGATGTTCGATTTCCTCTTTTTGATCTAACAAAAAATTCTCTAGATTTGATTCAGGCGATGTTCCTGCTAGAGCCATTGTCCGAATGGCTTTGTCGTCTATTTCAAATAGTACCTCTGGAGATAAACCAACAAAACCGCAGCTACCATTTTGAAAAGCATATAAGAATGAAGGGCCTTTATTTTGAGCGCCTTTAATTATTAAAGATCGCATTAACGATTCTTGATCATCTGTGCGAGCAGTACTTGAAACTACCGGAACCGTTTTTTTTAAAAATCCTCCTTTTATTGATTTCTTTATATCATTGAATTGAACTTCAAAAGATTCCAACGACGGATCATTCCAAGATAGTTGGTTTGTAGAATTATTCTGAAAATTTATTAAATCGGTCTTATCAAGTAACCTCCAAGAATTAGGAATCAACCAAGGATTTTGATTAGTTAAATCATAATTATTTAGATAAAATGAAACCCCTGATTCAGCCGGTTCATCAGATGAAGTAAATGGTCCTTCACCATAGACGAAATTTCCTTCAGCGTTCTTTACTAATGCATATTGTTGTGTATTAAACACATGAAAAATACGAAATAAGGTATTAAATGGATCTTAATTAGAGTAATTCTAGTATTCCCAACGGGCACGGATTCCAATCATTTGTGGAAGGCCAACAGTACCGGCATTCAAATCTGGAGTTATGTTTACGTAATAAGTTTCATCAGACAAATTGCCTCCAAATATGCTTAGTTCGTAGCCTGATTCAGAGCGATATCCAAGAGTTGCATTAACAACGGTGTATCCATTCTCCATAAAGGAGCTATTATTTTGGTCATTAAAATATACTTCACCTTGATGAACTAGCTCAACTCTTGCAAATACACCAGAATCGTGACTGTAATTTACGGCTAATGATGCGTCTAATTCTGGAACAAACGGAGCTTTGTTTCCAGATAGATTACTGCCACTAATCGGATCTATATAATTTGTTAATTCGGTTGTGGTTTTACCTAATGATCCTTCTAAAGTGATTCCAGAGAAAATTTCTGCACTCAATTCAATTTCAGCTCCATATGATCTGGCTTCATCTGCATTTAAAATTGCATAGTCTGTAGCAACTAGGGATCGTTCAACCTGATAGTCGTCAATGTTGTTGTGAAAGATAGCAAAATTAGTTCTAACTTTATCATCAAGCCACCTCTTCTTTAATCCAATTTCTTTTGTCCAAGACTGCTCTTCATTAAATTGAGCTAATTCTGGATTGTCAATGAAGGCACTGTATCCACCTGATTTGTATGCAATACCTGAGTTTAGGTATATCAATGAACTGTCACTCAGTTCAAAATCAATGCCTGCACGAGGGCTAATAAATGAGTAATCAGAGCTCTCATTAATGTTTGGAACTGGTCCAGAAAGACCAAATGCATTACGATTTAATGATTTATCGTATTGATCACCTCGCAGTCCTAAATGGATTCCGATACTGTCAATTCCATTATATGTAAGTTGACCAAATAATGAGTAGCTTTCTTCATTAAGAGAATAATCGGTTGTTGTTGTAACTGGTGCAAATCCACCACCAAATTGTGGAGGAAGAGGAATAAAAAAGCTTCTAGTAGTGTTGCCCTCTACTTCACTATCACCGTATGCTGCACCAGCGGCCCAGTCCCAAACTCCGCCTTCTATAGAAGAAAATCGAAATTCCTGGCCTCTAGATTCTTGAGTTTGAAAAATTTTTGATTCACTTCCAGGGTTAGGACTAAAGTCTAAATCAAAATGATATGGATTGAGCTCCCAATTTCTTCCATATGTGACAGATAGAAAATCAAAGGCGTCACCAGAATTTTTAATTCTCAGTGAAAGCGATTCTGTCTCTTGGATTGCTGAACCAACAATATCAGAATTGAGGGTAAAGGGATCTTGACCAAGAGGTGTTAGCCTATGAGATCCATCATTGAAATCATCAAATGAAGCCGATAGCGAAATTTCTAGGTTGTCATTGGGATTCCAATAAAGTGAGCCACTGTAAGAAAGATGATCTTGAAAATCTGGTGATGTATTGAGAAATGGGTTATTTAAAAAGCCGTCTCTTTCATAATGACTAAGCCCTATTCTATATGAAATAGTATTTTCGTCGTTTAAAGGCCCCATTAAGCTGCCGCTGACTGAGAAAGCATCGTAATCTGCAACACTTGTTGTAATAGAGGCATCTAATTTGTCACTTGGGCGTTTAGACTCAATGTTGATTACGCCTCCATAAGAGTTAACTCCAAATAAGGTGCTTTGTGCCCCTCGCAAAATCTCAACTTTTTCTGTGCCATAAAATGATGCAGTATGAGAATAAACGTTTCCAGAAGGTACATCATCAACGTATTGCACTACAGATGGAGAACTAAAAAATGGAGTGTTGGTTAGGCCTCTGATAGAAACCACATCACCGAATGAGCCTATGCCCGTATCTGTTTTTGAAAAATTGGGTGTCAAATCAGCTAATTGCCGGTCATCGAATCTATTTAACATCCTAAGATCATCGCCACTAAAAGCGGTTGCACTCATAGGCCAAGATAAATACTTGCTGAGATCACCGTATATCTCAATGCTTTCTAATTCTTCAGCATTCTGAGATTTTAAAATTAAATTAGAAAAAATTAGTGTTATAATAAAAATAGAGAGCTTCATTATGTTAAAGATGAGGGTTTTTTTTAAGTATTTTTACTTAAAAACAGTTTTTATATTACATCTATTTACACGTAGTCTAGTTATATTTACAAAATAGGTAGAATTTTATTTTTGTTTTTTATATTTTAAGGAAATGTCATCAAATAAAATTTCTTTACCTGAATAAGCTGTGCCCCATATTGATGCCTTTCCCTGTCCTGGTGTGCCATCATGGGAATGGCTTATAACTGGCTCTTCAGAAGCTTTTGAGCCTTCATCCCATACCCAACCTCTAATCAGTGACTGATCGTTAGAATATTCAATTTTGAGTTTCAGGTTCGACCATTTTTCTGGATTCCATTTAAATGGTACTGATTTAATAGCTTCTTCATTCTTTACTAATTCAACAGTGTTGTTCGAAGGTACTACTCGCAGTCTGAAACCAGAAATGCCATGAAGACCTATTCCAAATCTGGGGAAACTTCTCCTCTTTTTAAAGCCTCTGACTTTAACTTCCAATGTGGCTGAATTTTTAATCGAGGGACCAAAGATTACTGCGTTTTCTGTAAGAGGCTCAGATGCCATTTGAAGATGTTTCTTGCCTTCATCGTTTGCCTCAACTTTGAACAAACCATCTATTTCCATCATGTCATTGGGAAATGAGTTTAGCTCATATGATTCAAAGTTATTTTTGTATATATTGTCAGCATTTAAATAACTGATTAGTGATAGAAAAATAAATGATAATCTCAATAATTTCATTCCGTTTTGATTCCTTCTAGTAGTTTTCCTTTAATTGTTAATTGTGTCGCTAGGTAACAAAATATAAAGCTACCAATCACAATGCTTAAAGTCATTGTCAGTAAAAGTTTGATAGGTACCTGTTGTGATGTGGATAATGATGACGGTGAAATAGTAATAATTGATGAAACTACCCCGATTATGATACCAATAGAAACCAAAAAAAGATGTTCATATAAAATAATTTTCTTTATTTTTGATTTATTGAAGCCAATAGCTCTCATTACAGAAAGTTCGCTTCGTCTTTCTAAAACACTTCTTGCTATAATTATACCAACACCAAGAGTTCCAACGAGAACTCCAAGGCCTCCTAAGACACTAAAAATTGATATATATGTGTTTTGAACATTAGAATATTCTTTTAGTCTTATATTTGAATTTATTAGATCAAAGCCCCTTAACTCTAATCCTTTAGTTAGATCTTTCGAAACGGATTGCTCATCTTTTGAATTTGAATCAATAAGAAATGTGTTATATCCACCAACTGTCGGGAACAATTCAATAAAGTGATCTTCTGAAATAGCCAAACTTCCTTGAAGAATGGAGTTCTCAAGTAAACCAACAATCATAAGCGATTTTGTTTCTCCATTTCCATCAACGATTTCAATTGTATCTCCAATTTTCTTCTTCATTGCCCACATTACTGATGCCTTATCACCTATTGCTGGAATTAAGTTATCTGAGGTTTTATTAAATAGAAGTTTCCAATTTGAATCTGTTTTATTTGATGCTGAAAACCTGAAGGAGTTTCTTTTTGATAGATCGTTTGGGGTTACTCCTAAAATTCTTGGGTTATTTGCGTAACTTAGATTCTGACAACTGGCTTCCTCAGAATTCATCAATGTTCTGAGAGGATAAAATTTTAGTTGCTCCACCGAATAATCTTCAATGCCAAAGTTATCTCTGATTTTGGGATCATTAAGATTTTCATATATAGGTAGTGTAGAGGTTGCGTAAAATTCAAAACCTCCGGTACCGGAATTATTGGAGGTAGTTGGTTCGTCACCTAGTCTAAAAGCATTTACTGATAGAACTAAAAATATTCCTAATGAAACGGTTGAGACTACGGCGAGTGACCTGCTTGTTTTTCTAGATGCGTTTGTTGAACCAATTCTAAATAAATTCAGCTTTTGTATCTTTCCTGCTTTTCTTAAGTATATGGAAAAAAATAAAATGAATCCCAGAAGAATTAGAAAACCTGATCCAAAAAATGCACCAGCAAGCTTTTCTCCTTGTAATGATCGGCTAAGAAAAATCAGCGCTACTCCAATTGTAAAACATACTATTACCAATAAGTATTTAACCAATGAGCTTCCTGTTGAAAGAAATGTTTCATTATTCCCAATAGCAGAATTAAGAAGATTCTTTGGTGTTACTTTGGTTAATTTATTTATTGAAATTCTTGTTACGAAATAACTAAAGAAAACAATCACTATAAAAGAGATAACAAAGGAAGATGTTTCATATCCATAAATGAAGTTAACCCCTGGAGCTGCATCAGACCAGATGCTAGCAAATCCAGCCAAAGCTAGCTTAGTATAAATGCTGCCTCCAAAAAGCCCCAAAAAGGCTCCTGCTATTAACGGAATAAGTAATTCTAGTATAAGAATAAGTCGGATTTTCTTAACTGTGAAGCCAAGAGACCTTAAGGCACCAAGTTGAACTGACCTCGATTCAACACCAAATGAGCAAAGTACAAAACATAATAAAAGTGAAGATATTATAAGAAATCCACTTAATGAAGCAAACAAGGAACCAAAATCTAATGAGTTTTCATACGAAGAGATCGCATTATTATAAATGTCAATTTTACTCATCCCAATGTCAGTCAATTTAATATTGGATCGTAATGATTCGAGGAATTGCTCTTTGCTGAAATTTGCTTCTTTTATCAAAATTGAGGTGCACATACCAAACCGATTTCCCCATAATTCTTGAGCCCTATCTAAATTGATGAATACTTTGGGAGTTGAACGGTATTTATCCCAATACGATTCATCAACATCACGAATTTTTTTTGTGTCCAACGGCATTCCGCTCTCCCAGCTTGCCAATGACTTAGCTGTGTCTAAACCTGGAAAATCGGGCACCCATTTTTTAGATAGCGCATCATTATCCTTATCTATGAAGTCTGTCACTTTAAATGATAATACATCTTCAATATCCTCTTCTTTATTATCATCAAAACCGTCACCGATTATTTTGAATTCACGTGAGTCGGTCACTCCATAAAAAGTTAAATTAACTTCATCCTTTAATTTAACATCTAGCCCTCCATTATCAGTGTCTGCACCCAGCCAACTATTTAAAATAATTTCATTTCGTGTGGGAGGGGTTATGCCAAGTAATTTTGATCCAATTTTTCCAATTCCCGTGCCTACTGAATATGGGACGGTATTATCATTGGCGATGACATCATTAATTAAGTATGAAATTATAGGTTCTGAGTCAGAGTGAATTTTTTTTACCGCATCTTCAACTTCTTGACTAATAAAAACTCTTTCGCTGATTAACTCAGTAAATCCATTGTGAGTACTTCGATAACTAAGCTCTAGATCCTCTAAATCCCAATGATTATCTATAGCCTCATCAAACTCATCAATCTTACTTGTTATCACAAGGTTACATCTGTCAACTTTACCAGACTCCTCCTGTAATAACTTTAAAGGTACAAAAATATTTAATGTGGACTTTTGTTCAGCCAATATGCTGAACTGACCGCCTTTATCTGCAGAGATTATATTTGTTATTTCACCTGAAATTGTGCCAATTTTTTCCGTTTCTCCTGATAATGGAGCATCTTTAGAAACGCGACCTGGTAATTCATATTTAATTATTACTCGATCTCCAACACTGAGGTTCTTTTGTGCAGCTAGAGACTCATTGATAGCAATATAGTCATTAGATGATATTTCATTATTAAATAAATTCCAAAATTGCGAATCTACACCATTAATATTTATTGAATTAGACCTAATACTTTTGTCAGGTGTATTTAATGTCCCAGGGAATCTGAGTATCCCAGAAATATGATCTGTCTTAAATTTTTCAGACAATTTCTCAACAAAATCATCAGTGACATATCTGTCTCCAGTAATCAAAGCTGAATCGATAGTGCCTATTCTCTCAAAGGCTTTTGACTTTAGTGTTTTCTTAACAGAATCGCCAACTAAAAGAGAACCGGCAAGAATTGACGAAGCAAGAAAAGTGCCCAAAAGAAGGCACACTGACAGACGCCAATTATATATTAATCCTTTAAGAGATAACCTTAGAATGCTCATTAAGATTCAATGAAATCATGGTTTTTAAAAGATAATCTTCTCTTCATTTGTGATGCTATATCTACATCATGAGTGACAACAACTAATGAGGTGCGATTGTTAACACAAAGACTTTTCAAGAGATTAATAATTTCTTCACCTCTAGATTTATCAAGAGAACCAGTAGGTTCATCTGCCAATATTAAATTTGGTTTATTTATTAATGATCTTACAATGGCAACTCTTTGTTTTTCACCACCTGAGAGTTGTGAAGGAAACTTATGACCTTGTTCATTCAAGCCTACCTCTTTCAAAAGACTCTCTGCCTCATCAATGATAATGTTATTATTCTGTTTGTTGTTTAACGCTATCGTGGGAAGAATAACGTTCTCTATGACTGAAATTTGGGGTAGTAAGTAATGGGATTGAAAGATAAAACCTATGTTCTCAGCCCTTAATTTCGATAACTGATCATCATTCATATTAGTTACATTTTCACCTTTGAATAATACTTCGCCACTATCGGGTTTATCCAATGTGCCTAAGATATTAAGCAATGTAGTTTTACCACAGCCTGAAGGCCCCACTAAAGAAATGGATTCATCAAAATTAATTGATAGGTTAAATGCGTTTAGGATGTTCCTTTTAGGATTGCCTTCACCTTCAGAGTAACTTTTAAAAATATCCTTTAATTCAATTATCATTTCTTTATCCATCGGGTTGCCTTAAATTCATATTTTTCATATGTCCCTTCAGGAACAACGTTAATAGGAATTCGTAAACTCAACGTAGAATTGAAATCATTTGATAATGATTTTATTATTCCCGCCTCAAGTGAGGAATCACTTAATTCAATATTCAGTTCGATTTCTTTCATCGAATTTAATGTAAATAGCAGTACCCTGTATTCTTCAATAACATCGTATTTTTGTATTATCGCGTCAATTGAACTAGGGAAAATGTTAACTCCCCTAATAATGTGCATGTCATCATTTCTTCCTAATATACCATTTCTAAATGTGAGCGTATCAATCCCGTTAATTGTTATATTTCCTTTCTCAACAATATCACCAGTTTTGTATCTCAATAATGCGTTATCACTACGTTTTAGAGTGGTTAAAACAAGTTCGCCCGTTTCCCCAAAATTGACTTCCTGTTCAGATTCAATGTCGATTACTTCTGCAAGATGGAATCCAGGCAACATGTTTAAATATGATGATCTCTTAGGGTCTTGATAAGTAACTGGACCAACTTCGGTCATTCCGTGATGGTCAATGACTTCGACATTACCCCATAGGCGACTAATTTTTTGTTTAACTTCAGGAATGCTTCCACCAGCTTCACCTGCTACGATGATTTTTTTAACATGCATCTTGTGATTGTCCGTCAATAATTTTCCCAGTCTTAAAGCGTATGTAGGTGTGGATAAAAGAACTGTTGCAGATGTATCATTAAGTAATTTCAGCCGTCCATTTGAATTTAGTCCACCGCCAGGAATTGTCATAAATTGCATTTTTGAAGCAGCCTCATAAGCTGTCCAAAAACCTAAAAAAGGCCCAAAAGAGAAAGCAAAGAATAATTTGTCTGCTTTAGGATTTAACCCAGCATTACTAAAAATAATGCTCCAAGCTTCAAGCATATGATTCCAATCACCTATAGAATCAACCCAAAAAATTGGCTCAGAGGTAGTTCCACTTGTTTTCGAAAATTTAGAATATTGATTTTTATCTTTTACTAAATTTGAACCAAATGGCTTGTTATTGGTGTGATCTGTAACTATTTCTGATTTCGTTGTAAAGGGAACTCTTGATGTAAATAGTTCCCTCGTGACATGGTCAGTTGAATCAATACCTGCAGCTTTAAGTTTTTTGTAATTTAATGAATCACAATCCTTGAGTTGTTTATTAATGAGCTCCTTAAGAGATTTGATTTCTTCATCCTCAGGCATCTCAAGAAATATTTAATTAATAATTAAATATAATTATTGATCAGTTTTAACTGCTGGTGGAGGTCCGTGTGCTTTGGAACCCTGTGGCTTAAATTTTGTTACAATACAACCGCCAATTGCTGCCATAGCGACACCTAACCAAAAGAGTTTAGGCACTGAAGTAATTCCTCCCGCTGGAGGATCTGTTATTATTGATATTAGAGCATTTACAACAGGTGCACCGGCAAAAATTATTGCCATGACAACCGCAGGGTGACCTTTGGCGCCAAAGGCAAGTAAAACTCCGAATGCTCCAATAGCTCCAACAATTCCTGCTATGAATGACCAGGCCATGCCCTTGCCTGACATGGACCAACTTGCATCTTTAACGAGCAATACAACTATTGGGGCGGCTACTGCGGTAACAAAATAAGCAATGCCTACCCAAAGAAATGCTTTGTATCGTCCATTCTCTGGGTCACCCATGCCAATGGCTCCCTTGTGTAAAAATATTCCATAAACACCCCATGATGCTACAGTCATTAATGCGAAAAATAACCAGGTCATACTTTTCTTTTTTGGTTTATCTATAGTTTCTGAATTCATTATTAAATTACTGCAGCTAATTATTTAGAGCTGGTAATAATTTCATGATTTTATCAGGTATTTTAATAGATGCCATACCTGATTCGCTGAATTTCACACAAACAACTATTAGTGAACCCTCTGCAAAGATTATATTGTTATCAGGAGATGAAAATAGAATACAATATTCGATTGTTTTGGATGATATCTTTGAAATAGTTAAGGATATTTCAAATTTCTCTTCGAAATGTAGAGGATTTTTGTAGTCACATGAAGCATGAACTCTAGGCCATCCTATGTTCTCACCGTTATCATCGCTCATTGTTGTAACTGATAATCCCAATGACCTATAGAATTCATGCTCACAATCTTCCATGTATGGAAAAAAAGAGGCAAAATGAACTATTCCAGCTAAATCGGTATCTGAGAATGAGGGTTTTCTTGTTTGTTTAAAATGTGGATTCATCAGAAGCGTGTTTAATAATATTCAAAAATTATAAATATTAAAAGAGAGCTATGAAAATTAACTCAATAATAGATATAAACGTTTATAGATCATTGATCTTAAAACGTTTAAGATAATTATGCAACAAGGCCGTGGGATAGCTTGTTAGGAACTGTTGCAAAATCTGATACAGCATTAAAAAGATCAGTAAAATCCTTAAAAACATCCCCTATTAAACAATCTGTAAGATCGGATCTCATTCCAGGATGAGATTTGATTAATTCGCCAAAACTAAAACTTTCATCATAGAATGCGTAAACTAAAGCTCTCATTGACTCAATACCATGACACAACTCTTTTCCGTAATTCTCAAATTGTTTTGCAGAGAAATCATTGTTGATCAAGGCGGTTGAAACAGCATCAGCCGCCATTTCCCCACTTTTCAGTGCGAGGAAAACACCTGATGAGAAAACTGGATCTAAAAAGGCAAACGCGTCCCCTACTAGTAGCAATCCATCATCAGCACAGAACTCAGAACGATAAGAGTATTCACCAGTAGACCAGTATTTTCCAAATTGTTCACCCTTTGATAAATGCTCTTTGATCCACTGATTGTTTTGTATCTCACGGGCGAATATTTCTGCAATATCGTTACCCTCTCTGTATAAATAGTCCCTCTCTCCAACGATACCAACGCTAACTATATCCCCTTCTAGTGGTATATACCAGAACCATCCCTTACCTGGAAGATAAGCAACAGTTGTAGAACCAGCGTCTAAACCAGGATCCCTAAGGGCACCTTTATAATATGTCCATAGTGCAATTTTATTTAATTTGGGATCACGTTTTTTCCACT
>JACETS010000090.1 GCA_013911195.1 Verrucomicrobiales bacterium
TCTCCATTCACGTCTAATAATCTTATCCCATCAGCTCCAATTGAGCTTTTGTCGATTGTGTGTCGTTTCCAAGTTTTCGTTGTTTCAGAAGCAAGAGAAGTTGTGAGGTGGGAGCAAAAAAATAGCGCTGCGATTGATTTATAAAATACCATCAGTAGCCAATTAAGTTTTTTCTAGGATGAAATGCAATGGATATAGAAAAAAACTTTTTACACTTCTCATTGTATCGATTAATCCTTTAAATAAGTAATATGCAAAAAATTATACTTTCTCTTATTTATCTTGCCGTATGCAGTTTCAATTCATTTGCTGATACAAAATTAGAAGGAAAACTTGAGCCTTTTCTTGGAAAACCTGAGCTTGAAATTCAACCTGTATTTAAGGGAGAAAGGTTTGGAAATATTGTAGTGACGATGGAGGGAACTGTTCTGGCAACATGGGGAACGAGTCATGTTCGTGCCAAGCGGAGTGAGGACGGTGGAAAGACTTGGGGGCCAGAAATAGTTATTGCTAAGCCGGGCTTTCAGCCTGGGGGGCTTACAGTTAATGAGTCCAATGGTGATATATTTGCTTTTATCGAAGAGCGTCATCCACCGGCACCAATTACAGTTTACAAAAGTCAAGATGACGGTAAAACATGGAATAAAGTTGATGCAAAAATAAAGCCCGATTCCAACGGTAATGATCCTTCAATGCATATGAATGAACATGGTATCACATTAAGACATGGCAAATTTAAAGGAAGAATGATTAGACCAACACGTTGGTATGCGGGTAAAAATGACAGAAGTCTTTGGCCTAAGCATTATACTAACGCCATCTACAGCGACGATGGAGGTAAAACATGGGAAACAAGTGATCCTTTCCCAGCTAACGGAACAGGTGAAGCTACAGTTGCAGAATTGAGTGATGGAACAATCTATTATAATACTAGAAGGCATTGGGCCGAGGAGGGTGCAGATCCAAAGAGAAGATGGACGGCAACAAGTACTGATGGTGGCAAAACTTGGACTGACTTAAAATATTGTAGAGTTCTTCCAGATGGTCCTCAAAATACAAATTATGGATGTATGGCTGGGTTGACTCGTCTAGCTATTACTGGAAAAGATATTCTTATCTACAGTAATTGTGATAGTCCGGCAGGACGTAAGCAAGGGACGGTCTGGGCTAGCTTTGATGGTGGTAAATCATGGCCAATTAAACGTCTGGTGTTTGCCGGTAGTCATGCTTATTCATCAATCACTTCTGGTCGCCCAGGAACTAAAACTGAAGGAATGATTTATCATCACTTTGAAGGTGGACCAAAGGGAGGATCAGCAGTCGCCAAATTCAATCTTTCTTGGATTCTTGGTGGTGAAAAGACGGGCGATGGCGATGTGCCCTCTTGGGTGAAGTAAACTAATAATTACTGCCTAATCGATGATTTAGACTATGGTAGTGGAGTGTTCGGAGGAACTGCATTTTTGGGATAGTTTCCATTAAATACCATCATTTGCTCCTGAGTTTGTACATGAACAAACGATTCATCAATTTGGCCTTCCTTATTTTTAACGAGGTTCAGATTCAAGTTAAGATGTTTCGCTAAAAAAGGATAAGCTGCCATTCGTTTAGAAACTCCGTAGTCGTGGCCCTCATTTTGAAAGTGAGCATTTTCAACCTTATTTCCTACATCATACAAACCATAGACATATTTAACAAAAGGATATTCTGTTTTCGGAGTCATTAGTGTCCAATCTTTTCCGTTAGAAATAATGAGTTGAGGTCTCGGTGCAGCCAGAGCCGCAATTTCTGCATTATTTGTTTTATGAAATGAACTCCAATGAATAGGCATGCCGCTTTCACAAGCGCAACCACCAAAAAAATGAGCTGACACCTGACAAACTGGCACTGAAACTTTAACTCTTTCATCAATGGCTGAAAGAATAAAGGTCTGGGTTCCTCCACCTGAACAACCTGTCATTCCTATTCGTTTCTCGTCAACTTCAGGTAAACTTAATACAAAGTCTAACGCTCGTATACTGTTCCATGTCTGAAGCCTAAGAATTTCTGGTGTTCCTCTATGGTTCCAACCAATCATTTTAGAGTCACCATATCCAACCATATCGTACTGAAAGACTGCCGAACCCATTTTTGCTAAAACGGCACAACGAGTTTGTCGGGCAGCATTGAATCGTCCCCCATGACCATGTGGACATAAGATTCCTGCAACTTTACCTTTGAAATTTAATGGTTTATAAAGAGTTCCAGTTACGAAATGGCCCGGCCAACTTTCAATAGCAACGTTCTCTGTTGTATAGCCGTCATGACTTTTTTTCTTAACATAGATTGGATTGAGTGGTTTTTTCTCCGGAAGTTTGGTGAGTTTAGCGCCTTTAAGGATTCCTTTTAAAAGATTTGATTTTCTTTTTTTCCAGCTCTCTAAATCCTTTATCTTTTTACGGGTGGAATTTAACTCAGCAGCGGCCTGAGCTGGCTTTTGAGCATGTCCGACTCTTAGCTTTGGTTTTGATTGGGATTTACCACAATGGATGAAAGTAATTAAGGTGCTGATCAATATGAATCGTTTCATGTTATCTATGCTTTAAAAGACGAGTTTAGTATGCTGCCTTATTTTCAGTCAACCCAGACTGTGAAGCATTTTTGTTTTCCTCAAATGCATTGATTCTTCATTACTTTAAAATATTAAAATCAATACCTGAGACATCTTTTTTACAACACTGACGTTGTATTCCTAAGTCCTAATGACAGCCAAATTCGCATATTTAAATTTACAATCCTAACAATTATTTATTTAAGAACTTTAAAAAATTGATTTATTTATGTCTCAGTCATCTGTTTTAGTCATATTCCCGAATCAGCTTTTTAAGAACCATCCAGGAATAAAATCGGGAATTAAAAAAATAATCTTAATTGAGGATTCCTTATTTTTTGGTGATTTTACTTACCAAAATAATTTCCATAAACAGAAACTTTGGTTGCATAGAGCTAGTATGAAGAACTATGCCTCATGGCTAGAGAACAAAGGCTTTGAGGTCAGTTATGAGGAGCACTCTATAAACACTGATGTTTTATTAAAGCTCCTGAAGAGATTAAAAAGTGAAAAGAATTTAAATATCATTACATGCGAAACTCACGATTATGAATTGAACCAAAGGCTAAATAATCATGTTCGCCAATTATCATTGGAATTAGATGTGCTTCCTTCGCCAATGTTCTTGAATTGTAATGAAGAAAATTCCAAATATAGAGATGGCAAGAAAAGGTGGTTCATGGCGGATTTTTACAAATTCCAAAGAAAAAGGTTAAATTTGTTAATGGATGGAGATCAGCCATTAGGCGGAAAATGGAGTTATGATGAGGATAATCGAAAAAAAATTCCCAAAGATCTTTTTTCCGAAATTCCAAAGTTATCAAAATTTCGAAGAAATCTAATTGAACAGGATGCAGTTGAATATGTTAATAAAAAATTCTCATCCAACTTAGGAAAAATTGATGATTTAATTTATCCTACAACACATGCTGCAGCCAAAAAGTGGTTAGACGATTTTTTGAATAATCGATTTAGTCTTTTCGGGGATTATGAGGACGCAATTCTCAAGGGTGAAAATTGGTTATGGCATAGTGTATTGACTCCTGTTCTTAACATAGGCCTCATTACCCCTCATCAGATTATTGAAGCGGCTAAAAAGAAAGTTCATGAGAACAATGTTCCATTAAATTCTGTCGAAGGTTTTTTTAGGCAAATAATAGGTTGGCGTGAATTTATGAGAGCCACCTATATTGATTTAGGAGGTAAAATGAGAACTACTAATTATTGGAATCACAAAAGAAAGATTCCAAAATCATTTTATACAGCGACCACCGGAATCGATCCTATTGATGATGTTATTGAGCGAATCCTTAAAACTGGCTACTGCCATCACATCGAGAGGCTTATGATTTTGGGTGGGTTTATGTTCCTATGCGAGTTTGATCCAGATGAAATTTATCTATGGTTCATGGAGATGTTTGTTGATAGTTATGACTGGGTAATGGTTCCAAATGTTTATGCGATGAGTCAAAATGCTGACGGTGGTCTGATAACGACAAAGCCTTATTTTAGTGGGTCGTCCTATGTTAAGAAAATGAGTAACTTCAAGTCTGACGAATGGTGTCAAATATGGGATGGGCTCTACTGGAGATGGATCCTAAATCATTGTGAACAGCTCTCCAAAAATCCGAGATGGTCAATGATGTGTTCTATGGCAATGAAAATGAAAGATGACAAAAAGAAGTCGCATTTGGAAAATGCTGAGAAATTTTTATCTACTATATAGAGTAAAAGTAAAATTTATGCCGATCTCATTATGTTATATTTATTGAGGGCATCTTTTCGTGATTCTTTTAGATCTACGATGGGTGTTGGATAATCCTTACCAAGAACTATTTCCGATTCACTTAAAATTTCCTCTGGAGCTTCCCACGGTTGATGAAGGTATTTGTTTGGAAGCTTACTGATCTCGGGGCAATATTTTCTAACGTAATTACCGTCCTTGTCAAATTTTTCGCCCTGCAAAATAGGGTTGAAAATTCTAAAAAAAGGGGCAGCATCGGCCCCTGATCCTGCGACCCATTGCCAACTTGCACAGTTGGCAGCCAAATCTGCGTCTACTAAACAATCCCAGAACCATTCCTCACCGTCGCGCCAATCGATATTTAAATTCTTAACCAAATATGATCCAACAATCATTCTTACCCGGTTGTGAATATAACCAGTTTTCCAGAGCTCTCTCATTCCAGCATCGACAATAGGCACACCGGTTCTTCCTTTCTTCCAAGCGTCAAAAGTGGATGTGACACTTGACCAAGGATAATTATCAAATGTGGTGTTGAAATTTTTATTAGTAATTTCTGGAAAATGATAGAGTAAGTAGTAACTGAATTCTCTCCAACCTAACTCACTAAGAAAGTGAAATAGATCTTTACCGATTTTTTGGATATCCTGATTTAACAAAGCAGCATGCCAGACTTGGTTGGGTGAAATTTCACCAAAATGCAAATGCGGGCTGAGTCTAGAGGTTCCTTTAATTCCTGGAAAATCTCTATCTGTTTTGTAATGGTTAACTGGACCATTTAGGAACCGATCTAACTTCTTCATCGCACCTTCCTCGCCAGGACTCCATGTCTTTTCCATAGTCTTATACCATTCTATTTTTGGCATCAGTTCTAAAGATTCTACATCGAATCCATCATTTAATGTTACTACCTTGATTTTGTTTGGTTTGGCTTCGGGAATCCTTGGTGAATCTGCGTTCAAGCACCCTTTACGATAAAAGGGGGTGAACACTTTATAAGGAGTACCGGACTGATTGAGTATTTTCCATGGTTCCCAAAGTAGTGAGCCATTGAAGGTTATCACTTTTGAACCATTCTCTTCTAATTTCGTTTTGAGGGTCTTATCCCTTATGATTTGCCATGGTTCGTAATTTCTATTCCAGATTACCGTTGAAGCACCTAATTCATTTACTAATTTAGGTATTATCTTTTTCGGATCCCCCGTGAAAGTAATTAACCCACCATCAAGATCGTTATTGAGTGAGATTAGGGATTGGTGTAGCCACCATTTTGATGCACTGCCGATTTGTTTATTTTGATGATTGTAATTGTCCTGAATGTAAATGGGAATGATTTCTCCTAAGCGACACGCTTCGTTGAGAGCCGGATTGTCAGTGATCCTCAGGTCATGCCTGAACCACATAATGGTTCTGTTATTATTCATCTATAATTTATTTTAAACGATTACCAGATGTGTCTGGATTTCAATGAATAGTAACGAAGACCAAGCAAATAATCCTTTAATTTGGTGAACATCCATATTTTACAATCTGAAACTTGAAGAATCGCTAAGAATCATATTTAAATGTTTTTCTGAAAAACTCTCATAATTCCTATTTATTACATATGAAAAAAATCCTAACTATTTTTTTTCTTCTCTCCCTTTTTTCTCTTTCCAATCTTTCGGCAAAACCAAATATTCTTTGGATTTCTGCTGAGGACATAGGTAGACATTTTGGATGTTATGGAGACCCGCATGCTATTACTCCAAATATAGACAAGCTTGCCACCGAAGGAACTCGTTTTACCAATGCCTACACCACGGCTGGTGTTTGTGCTCCGTGCAGAAGTGGAATAATCACGGGTATGTACCAGAATAGTATAGGAACTCACCACATGCGCTGTAACGCATCGCTTCCTAGTTGGCTTAAACCTTTTCCGATGTTACTCAGAAATTCAGGATATTATTGCACAAATAATTCTAAGACTGATTATCAATTTTCAAAGCCATCAGTGAGAGAGATTTGGGATCAGAGTGGCTCCAGAGCTCACTGGAAAAATAGGAAAGACGGCCAGCCGTTTTTTGCTGTCTTCAATTATACAGGCTGTCACGAAAGTGGAATCGCATCTATAAATAAATATAAAGTTGTCACTGCTAATTTGAAACCTGATCAGAGACAAGATCCTGAAAAGATTTCAACACTGCCTCCTTATTATCCTGATACTCCGGTTGTCAGAGAAGATTGGAAGAGAAATTATGAGCTAATTACTGCGATGGATTCTTGGGCTGGATCTTTAATTAATGAAATTAAAGAGGCAGGTTTGTATGAGGACACGATAATTTTTTTCTGGTCTGATCATGGGGTGGGTTTACCTAGGGCCAAGCGATGGCTTTATGATTCTGGAACACATGTTCCACTTATTGTTCGCATTCCTGGTCAGGAAGCTGGAAAAGTTGATACCCAATTAGTGAGTTCTATTGATTTCGGTCCAACTGTTCTAAATCTGGCGGGAGTTGAATATTCCAAAAAATTGCAGGGGAGAGCCTTTCTTGGTGACAATCTTTCTTCTCCTAGGAGATATATTTTTGGAGCAAGAGATAGAATGGATGAGAGATATGATATTATTCGTGCAGTGTTTGATGGTCGCTTTCGCTACATACGAAACTTTGAACCTTTAAAGCCTTATTATCAGTATATGAATACGCCCGAAAAGGGGGCCACAATGAGAGAAATAAGAAGGGCTGAAAAAAATTCCAATCTTAGTCAGGTAGGTAAGCTTTTTTCATCAGGAATAAAGCCTGTTGAAGAGCTCTACGATTTAGCAAAAGATCCTCATGAAATAAATAATTTGGCTAGTAATTCTCAACATGTATCTACGATTAAAAAATTGAGAGAAGTGATGTCCAATTGGCAATCAAGTATTGGAGACGTTGGATTGATTCCTGAAGCGGAAATTGAGATCCAAGAAAAAAAATCAGGTTCGAGGTTTGAAATAATGAACGGCAGTGAATCTGACACTGATCAAATTGAGAAATTAGTAAGTGTGGCCACTAAAGCTTCCGAGGGTCTGTCGGCTTTGCCAGATTTAATGAATGCTTCAAATAGTAAAGATCCCGTGATTCGTTATTGGGCAATGACAGGCATTGGTAATATTGGCGAAAAGGCTGGTTCAAAAGCAGAGAAAATCGCGATTGAGGCGATGAAGGATAATTCTCCAAGTGTAAGGATCGCCGCGGCTAGAGCAGTTGCCAAATTCGGTCAATTAAACTTAAACTCTGCTCTTGAAGTGTTAAAAGATGAACTAAAATCAGATCATCAATGGGGCCGGCTAGCCACAACTATAGTCATAGACGAAATGGATGAGGATGCTCGTCCGTTGATAAATGACCTGAAGAAGGTTCTAAAGACCCGTCAGCCAAATAAATATATTATCAGAGTAGCAAATCGTGCCTTAAATGATTTGCTTGGAACTAACAATCAGGTTCCTTAATTGTTAATTTATCTTCTCTATAATCAAATATCTCTTTAATTCAATTCACATGAACGTCTTTAAAATTATTACTTTATTATTCTTTCATTCCATTCTGTTTGTTTGCGCATCTGGGGAATGGATTGAGTTATTTGATGGCAAGTCGACTAAGGGTTGGCAACCTCGATCTGAGGTCGTTTCATTTGAAGCTAAAGATGGTGAGTTGTACCTCTTAAGTAAAACTAACTGTTGGGTGACTACGGACATTCAGATGAGTGATTTTGAAGCCGAGATAGAAGTTCTTATGCCTGAATATGAAGGTTTTAATTCTGGACTAGCTTTTCGTTGTGTAGGAAAGAAAGGTCGCCCTAAGGGCTATCAGTGTGAAATAGATAGGAAAAAACCAGCTGGTATTTACGGTATTGGCAACGGTGGTTGGTTATATCCTGGAAAAGGAGAAGGGAAAGAATTTGAAGATAAAATTAAAGGTCATTTTAAAAAAGATGATTGGAATCATTTTAAAGTTAGGGCTGTTGGTCAAAGAATTCAGACTTGGTTAAACGGGCATCCGGTTGCAGATATTGAGCATGGAAAAATATTGAAAGGATATTTTGGCATTCAGCATCATGGAAAGGGTGGAGTTGTAAGATTTAAAAACATAAGAGCGCGTCAAATTTCTACAAAAGAGAGTTCACAAAAAATTTTAGAAAGACCTAACATATTATGGATAACGGCTGAAGATATGAGCCCAACATTAGGTTGTTATGGTGACAGTTATGCCATTACTCCTAATATTGATAAATTGGCAAATTTATCTACGAGATACTCAAATGCTTTTGCATCCTCTCCTGTTTGTTCTCCTTCTAGATCTGTCCTTATTACGGGAATGCACAATGTGTCCACCGGAACACATCAGATGCGATCAGGGTTCCCGTTGCCAAAGGGAGTTAAAGGGTTTCCGGCCTATTTAAGAAATGCGGGCTATTTCACAACGAATAATGTTAAAACTGATTATAACACTAGTGATGCTCAACGATTGATTGATGAGTCATGGGACGAATCGAGTTCAAAGGCTCATTGGAGAAACCAAAATCGTAGAAAGAATCAGCCATTTTTTTCTGTTTTTAACATTATGACTAGCCATCAGTCCCGAACTATGGTCTGGCCGTATTCTGTTTTTAAAAAGCATGTCCAATCGAAGTTGTCGGCTTCAGAAATTCACGACCCCAAAAATGCTCCAGTTCCTGAATATTATCCTGACACCCCATTAATAAGGAAAAATATAGCGCGGTACTATGACTGTGTTACTGCCATGGATAAACGAGTTGGTGAAATTATGAGTCAGTTAAAAGAGGATGGATTAGTAAACGACACGATTGTCTTTTTCTTTTCGGATCATGGTTCTGGCATGCCTCGTCATAAGAGACTCTTGCATGATACTGGCATGAAGGTGGCGATGTTAGTGCACATCCCTGAAAAATGGAAAAATCTCAGACCAACTATACCTGGTGCTTTCTCAGATCGATTAATCAGTTTTGTTGATTTTGCTCCGACGGTTCTTGGTTTGGTGGGAGTTCAATCTCCTGAATATATGCAAGGACTACCTTTTATTGGAGCTAATTCAAACATGGAAAGAAAGTACGTGCATGGCAACAGAGACAGAGTAGATGAGGTTTTTGATTGTTCTCGATCAGTGAGAAATAAAAGGTGGTTGTACATAAGAAATTACAACCCACATCTTTCTTGGAGTCAGCCCTCTGTATTTTCTGATCTTGGAGAAATCCGGCACGAAATTTCTCAAAAATACAATGAGAACATTGATGCTGCCACAAAAGCCCAAAAGCATTTTTCATCAGCTAATAAACCAATTGAAGAATTATACGATTGTGATGCCGATCCGGACAATGTTCGAAATTTAATTTCGACAAACCTATCGAAGGAAACTAGCGAAATACTCAGTAACTTACGAAAGGAGTTAATTGATTATCGAGAGTCTGTTGGAGATTTGGGAGCTCTTCCTGAAAGTGAAATGCGTCGTTGGGTGAAGACAGAAAGAA
>JACETS010000091.1 GCA_013911195.1 Verrucomicrobiales bacterium
TATTTAAATTGATTCTCATGTAAAGAGACTTTGCTTCTTTAACGTCAATTGAAGCCTCGATAAGGTGATACCCTTCCTTATCCTCTAAAATTTTGAAAGCCAATCCACTATTGGACCAATCCTTAAGGTTAGTTGACCACTCAATTCCATAGAAACCTTCGGGAATAATCTTACTGCGAGGGTATATCATGGAAAGAGATTTTTCATTTCTTGTGATTCTAAATAAAGCCCCCTCATCAGGCGAGTTTGGATCAGTTCCTAAAAATAATTCTATGGCATTTGTCAAAGAATCATTGTCTGGATCTGCAGACTCTCCCCAAAGGACTCTTTCCAGTGACGGCCTAATTATAAGATCTTTGTCAAAATGAATATTTATCCAATCTTTAACATAATCTGTGGAGTGAAATGCACCAGGAAGCTCAAGATAATTAACGTAAACCTTACCTGATCGCTCATATAAATCAGATTCTCGATCTTGAGAAGCACCTATGATGGCAACATTATCACCTAGGGCTACACTAGAACCAAAACCAGATACAGTGTCATCTCTTTCAGGATGAAGCATTCCAGAAAACAACCAATTTTCTGTTCCGCTAATATCTCTTTCATAAAGATGCACATCTCCGGCTGGGTAATTTTCATTAATACTATTTTTACCAACAATTAGATACCTATAATTAATATCTACCGAAGTACCAAATTTTTCATTCTCATGTAATTCTTGACTAAATAATTCATCAATCAAATCCCATGACAAATCTTCTTTGTTATTCCTTTCATAAACAAATGCTGCCCCTGAATCCTTGACTCGTTCTCCATTTCTCAAAGAAGCATCAAATAAGAAGCTACCAACAACAACTGATATTCCGTCAACCGCTACACTGGACCCAAAACCATCTCCTCTTGAGGCTCTAGGATCATCAAAAAGATCCAGTGTATCATCTAAAACCCACCCCCCTTTTACTCTATTCTTGTTAGAAAAAATGTATACTGTACCTAACTCAAATCCATCTACTTCTTTCGACCGATCAGCGCCAGGTGCACCAACAACAGCATAGGTTCCATCTACATCCAAAGAAAAGCCAAACCAATCCATTCTGTCACCGTCATGGATTATAGTTTGGGTAAGCTCCCATCCTCCCTCAACGAATGGGTTCTTTTCAAATACAAAAACAGCTCCACTGTCTTTGCCATTGGCATCATAATATGGAGCACCAACAAACAGATTACCCTCATTAATACTCACTGCCCTACCAAACTGATCTCCACTTTTCGCCAACTCCTTAGGAAGAGTAAGCTTTGAAGTTTGAACCCAACCATCTGAATCTTTTGACTCTTTTTCGTAGATATAAACAGCCCCGGAATCTTTCTTGCCGTGCTCGTTTTTCATACTTGCACCAACCGCTATCATTTCGCCATCAATGTCAAGGCTTTCACCAAAATTATCCCCTTTAATAATGTCCTCAGGCATTAAAATACCTTTAACTTTCCATTGATTATATGCTCTTCCGTCTCCCCTTTCGTAAACATAAACACCTCCAGAATCTATCCCATTATTATCCTTAAGATAAGAACCAATAACCATAGTCTTCCCGCTCACTGCTACAGCATTGCCAAATTCAGAACCTGTCTCACTGTCTGGCAAACCATTCAATTTAAATGGTAAAATAACCGAGGATGGAGGATGGGTAACAGTAACTAAAGTTTTATCACTTACTGTTTCAGAGTGACCATCAAAAACCGATAAATTAATTAAAATAGACTCAGATTTACTCTGATTGACTCGGCCTGATGGAGTAGGCTGAAAACATAGACCTTTGAGAAGTAAAGTTGCCACCTCTGGAGCATGACCCGACGCTACGTACCTATTGCCCTCTTTCCTGAATACATTAGGTTGTGGATAATATAATATCCCTTGTTGCTCATCATTAAGGTAAACAGAAACTGTGACCAATTCATTTCCATTGTTATCTACATCGGTAACACTAATATTAGAAAATGGATTAGTAATGGTGGTGTTAATAATTTCAACCTGACTTTCACCCGATATCACGGGTGCGTCGTTGACACCGTTAACAGTAATCTTGGCTGAGCCTTGAGTACGATCTGCACCACTTTGATGGACCGTGACTGTGGCCGTTGCCGGGTAAGTTCCACCACTTTGATCCTGCACAATGTAAGTGATGGCATCGGTTCCAACGAAGTTATTATTAGGCGTGTAAAGAAGTGTTGAATTATTAATGCTTATCGCGGCGTTATCTGAGCTTGCACTGACTATTGACCAATCGGTTGCATTAGATCCTGGAAGAATGCCATCGTTAGCAAGAACATCGAGAGCATTATCCTGGGTTCCTGATAGCACGGCGAACTGATCGCCACTAACAGGCAGGTCTCCGACTTTGATGATGACCTGAGCGGTGGCGGTGCCGCCCTGACCATCAGATACATTATACTCAAAGCGAACCTTACCTACAAATCCACTCGGAGGCGTGTAAAGAACTACTCCATCAGAGACAGTCGCTTCTCCTCCCTGTCCTCCTCCGACAGAGAAGACACTGACTGGAGTGGTTCCTGTAATCTTCCATGCTGAAGCATCAGCCGGTTTGGAGCCATCATTGGCGAGCACATCAAGGACATTGGCGTTTGAATTTGAGGCGACGGTGAAGTAATCGGCATTAGTCTCAGCCGCACGAGCGTTTTGGCGAGCTAGCACGGTAATGGTGACCTGCTCTTCGACTCGGCGGTCACTCTGATCACCAAGAACATAAGTGAACTTCTCAATGAAGTGGGATCCCTCTTCCGGGTTCTCCTGATAGGCCGGAGTATAGATTAAATTAGCTCCATCGATCACGACCTGACCTTGCTGGTCTGGAGCATTAGACTGGTTGGTCTCATTAATACCGACTCCGGTAATGCGAAGAGCTCCCTCGTCCAATGCTGCAAAATCGTTAGCAAGAACCGGGAGAACAAATGAACGCACCTTATCTTCCTCAACCACATCATAAAAGACGGTGTAAGCGTCAGCCGATGCGTTGGGTGATGAGTTTACATGAACAAAATTTATAGTGGCGGTTGCCGTGCCAGTTCCGCCTAATCCGTCGGACACGCTGTAAGTCAGCGTAGCCGGAAGAAGCACACTGACATCCGGTGTGTATTGGATTAATCCATCAACGATACTCACTGTGCCCCGATCTACTTCGGCTGAAGTAATCTCCCAACCGGTTGACCCGTCAGGAATAATCCCATCATTGGCGAGTACATCCAGTTGATTATTATTGGATCCTAGAACCACTTGAAAAGAATCGTTTGAAACATGTAAAACATTCTCTCTTTCCACGATGCGGACCGTGGCGGTCGCTTGCGCGCGTGACACTCCGCCGCCACTAATCTCATAAACAAAGCTATCTTCACCACTCATTCCCGCATTAGGGGTATAAACAACTATTCCACTATCTAAAACCTCTAAAATTCCTTTAACTGGCTGTTCAAGAATCTTCTCAATAATCAGCTGCCCGGCATCGGATGGTTGCACATCATCATTGGCTAACACTTGCAGCATGGAACTTTGGCCTAAGGTCACGGTAAACGTGTCATCATTCGCCTGAAGGTTACCATTAATCCTATCCTCGGTGACCTGAATCACCACCTGTGCGGAGTCACGATTACCCAACTCATCCTCAACGACGTAAGTAAACACATCATCTCCAACATAGCCTGGTGCGGGAACATAGCTTACGGTTCCAAGCTCAGAATTAGCAACAACCAAGCTTCCCTTGCTGGAATCGCTGACATTAAGAAGACGCAGCTCTGAGCTCACTAAGGTAAGGTTCCGGTCGTTACTAAGAACATTGAGAGTCACTCCTCTTGCTCCAACTGAAACTTTATACTCATCATCTTCTGCAAACACATAACTCCCATCAAAGCTCTCGTAAGAAATACTATCTGTGTAACTCTGACCAACGGCAAGCGCATCAAACTGAGAGGAGCCACTTGGATCATAGACCAACCGACTAGTCGCTGAAGCTTGATCGATAATGGTTGAGTAAACAACTCCTTCAACACCCGTGGTTCTTCCCTCGGCAGGAACAATTATCCTCTTGTCATCAATACCTTTACTATTGATATCAGCCTCAAGATCGTTCTCGAGAACACCAGGATGCTGCACCACAAGAAGTTCATCCTCTGCGGTACTGTAGAGTGATCCTGAGAGATCCACGAGAGCATCGGCAACGGGTTGATCATTGACCCCTTCGACAAGCACTGCCGCCACGAAGCTGACACGGTTAAATCCGTCACTCATCTCAAGCTCAAAAGAATCTACTAGGCGCTCTCCTCTTCTCAGGCTATTTAATGCAACTGAAACCGCAGGATCATACTCAACAGTCGTTCCGTCTGCACTGAGTTTAATACTCGCGCCTTCACGACTTGTGTACCCTTCTTGAGGAGCCACCACAAAGAGCGTGTCCTTATCGACATCCGCATCGTTCTTTAACAGTTCAGCACTTGGTATCAGTAACTGACTTTGCTCATCGGTGTACCAGAGTTCATCGACCTCAACGGCTGATACAAGGGCTCCACCAGCAACTCCTAATGCGGCTCGAATGACTCCATTATTACCTGATGACGCGGGCCGCACATAACCCACTTCAAGACTTCCAAGCACTTCACCAAGATCTTCACCTGCCCCTACAAACTTTGCTAAACCTACCAAACCTTGAGGGTCGTTACTTGGCACCGGCGCATCATTAGCTCCGCTCACCGTCACATCAACGCGCGCCACACTGATCGCTCCATGACGATCTTCAACCGCATAATAAAATGAATCATTGAGAGTGGCATCAGAAGCAATCCCGTTGAGCACTGAAGAGGCCCGAGGATTATAAGCGATATTGGTCTCTCTATGATCGGCACGAATCTCCAAGGCGAGCGCTGCGCCTTGGTCACTCGTTGCGTTCAACTGAGAACCTCTTAAATACTTCACCCAAACTCCTTTTTGCTGATGGTCCTCAACAAAGCTGACCGGCAAAAGGAAGCTATCCTCATCAATCACCTCAATGAGGTGAATCGCGTTATAAGACGGATGACCTCCGTAACCGGATATCAAAACACTCTCCGCTCCCTGAAGACCGTGGGCCAGACTCTTCACCACCACCTTACCGGTTTGCGAATCTGCTTCATAGCCATTTACCTGTTCAACACTATTAAGAACACCAATAACTCTTAAGCTTTCCCCTTCATCATCTGAATCCGGGTCTTTATCGTTCTTCAGCAAGCTCACTTGCGAAATCGAACGAGCCCCCGGGTAATTAGAGTCCGTATCAAACTCGGTCTGTGTTCCGGCAAGACTTGAATCAGCCATAATCCTTAAGAGCGAATCCTCAAGCGCTCCCACTGAATCTGCAATTGGTGTCGGGGCGTCGTTCGCACCAACAACCTTTACACTAACCTGAACCGTTGAAGCTCTGGTATCCGCTATACCATCTCCGTACGAACGTGGGTCACCTGCCGCGTCTTCAAGATCCACGATAGTGTACTCAAAAGTATCGTTATACTCTACCCCTAGAGGAAGCGCTTCAAGAATAGAAGAGAATCGTGGGTCGTATCTAAGTTGTGTTCCTTTATGAGGCGTTAGCGCTGTGCCATTGGATGATGGATTGATGTAAACATCGGCTCTGGCTCCTGAGCTCTTTATCTGTGCGTCGCTTAATCCAACTCCATCAGCTCCAGCAAGATCTATAATCACCAATGTGTTCTCTTCATTCACATCAGCATCATTGGCAAGAACGTCTAGCATCGTAGGATCATCCTCGGTAACCGTATAGCTATCGGCGAGGGCTTCAGGAGCCACGTTGTGATAAACTGTGATCAGCGTTTGATTATCTTCCACTGCACCACCGTCTCTATCTGCAACATTAAGAATAAAACGTGTCGCTTCAGGTGACGGTCTACCATTCGGTGTCGGTGTAAAGCGTAAGCCCCGGAGAACGGCTGTCATCTGTGTTGAACTTAGTCCACTCACTTTATAGGTTTGATCTAAAAGAGTCATGGCTCCACTCGGATCAATAAGGGTTCCGTTCGCATGGTTAACCAATAATAACTCCACATCGAGGAGGGCTTGACCACCATCATCTACATCGGTGAGTGCTGTCTGAGAAAAGACATTGAAATAACCATTGGCGGGAGGATTAACTTCCACCTGTTGGGAACCGGCTATGACCGGCAGATCATTAACGCTGGTAACCGTGATAGCTACGGTCGAAACATTGGAATCAACCGCTCCATCATTGACTTTATAAGTGAAGCTATCGGCTCCATGATAATTTAAATCAGGTGCGTACACTCTTGATGCACCGGTGCCTGTCACTGTTCCATTGCTCGGTCCACTCACGATGGAATAGGTTAAAGTGTCGTCCTCTATATCAGAGGCCACCAAGTTCACCGTCACTTGTCCGTCCTCTGCCACGGTCACCGCTACATACTGACTCACAGGTACATCATTGACTGGGTTAACGGTAAGCGAAACGGTCGAAACATTAGAATCAACCTGACCGTCATTGACTTTATAAGTAAAGCTATCAGCACCAAAATAATTTAAATTAGGCGTGTACACTCTCAATGCTCCTGTCCCTGTCAGCGTCCCATTGCTCGGTCCACTCACCACGATGTAACTTAAGACGTCGCCCTGATCAACGTCCGTTGCTATCAGCTCCACGTCCGTTGGGACATCCTCATTAAGAGCGATATTAACATCAGACGCCACGGGTGCGTCGTTAATTGAGTTAACCATTATTGAAACGGTTGAGACATTAGAGTTTAACTCGCCATCATTGACCCGGTAGGTGAAACTATCAGCTCCATGATAATTTAAGTTAGGCTTGTACACTCTCGATGCGCCGATTCCTGTCAGTGTTCCATTGCTCGGTCCACTCACGATGGAATAGGTTAAAATGTCGTCCTCTATATCAGAGGCCACCAAGTTCACCGTCACTTGTCCGTCCTCTGCCACGGTCACCGCTACATCTTCACTCACAGGCGCGTCATTGACTGGGTTAACCGTAATCGAAACCGTTGAAACATTGGAATCGGCCCGTCCGTCATTGACTTTATAAGTAAAGCTATCAGCACCAAAATAATTTAAATTAGGCGTGTACACTAATGAGGAACCTGTCCCTGTCAGCGTTCCGTTCACCGGTTCACTCACCACGATGTAACTTAAGACGTCGCCCTGATCAACGTCCGTTGCTATCAGCTCCACGGCCGCAGGGTTATCCTCATCAAGAGCGATATTAACATCAGACGCCACGGGTGCGTCGTTGACACCGTTAACAGTAATCTTGGCTGAGCCTTGAGCACGATCTGAAGCACTATCTATAACAAGAACATTAACTGAGGCGGTAGTGATCCGGCCCGATCCGTCAACAACTTCATACTCGAGCGACTCTTCAAATGTTCCTTCATTTTGAGGAGGGGTATAACTGATTATGTTATTTTCAACTTCAGCTATTCCTGAACCTTGGATAATTGAAACTGAATTAATCTGATAAGAACTATTCAAATCAGATTCTAAAGCAATGGCAGGAAAATTAGGTGAGATTCCATCATTAGCTAAAACATTGAATTTGTTTTTTTCTGATCCTGCAAGAACAACAAAATAATCATCATTTGTTCTTAGTGTTCCAACTTTTATTAATACGTTTGCGCTCCCAGTGCCTCCACTCCCATCGTTGACCGAATAACTGAATAAAGCCTCTCCAACAAATTCTGGATCAGGAGTAAATGATACTCTGTTGTTCCCAACAATGACTGCAGCCCCGTTAGTCACTGCATTGATATCAATAATTCTCCATTCACTACTATTTGAGGGCATGACAGAATCGTTAGCTAACACATCTAGAGAATTACTCACACTATCTTGGAGTATGGTGAATTGGTCATTGTTTGTCTCAGCTAGTAAAACCCCTTCTCGATTTAAGACCTGAATCAATGCACTACTCGATACTCGAAGAGAACTACCGTTTGATATTTCATATCTTATTATGACGTTCCCAACAAAATCCTGCTCAGGCGTAAACCTTATTGACTTAGCATCATCAGAAACACTAACTACACCTTGTCCCTGTTCAAGACTACTCAATGTAATTAACATTTCTTCGCCCAAGTCAGGTAAGAACTTATCGTTGGCAAGAACGTTGAGTAAATTATTTACGCTTCCAGCATAAACACTAAAATAGTCCTTTGAAGGTCTAAGGTCACCTCCTCTAACATCTACAGTAACCGAAGATGTATCTATCGAAATACCATCAGTAACTTGATAAGTAAATGATTCCTCACCAATGAAACCATTAAGAGGAGTGTACTGAATTAACCCGTCGTCTGTAATTTTCACCGAACCTCCATTAGAAGGTTCACTTTCAATCTTAGTGACAACTAGCATTTCCTGCCCTCCTCGATCAGTCACGTCATTGACAAGAATTTCGAGTATATTATTCACGCTACCGGAAAACACAGAGAACCTATCCGGTCCAGCATATAACCCTGCATCAGCAACTATTACTTTGACTCTTGAACTGGATTCCTTTTTCAAATTTCCAAGATCATCACTTATTACCTTATAGGAATAGAGTAATTCTCCTGCCGAAACCGGTTCAAACGCAAGACCTAGCCCATTATCTAATTTCCTCATGTTACCTGATCCAGTTGATGAAAGTAGTGTAACATCAGAAATAGTAACATCACCAGACCCAAGATTATGAACTAAATCATTGGTCAAAACATTGAGCTCAACTTCTCCATTTCCAAGCAGAACAGTAAACGTGTCAGGGTTCAGGTCTAATGCCCCAACTTCAACCGTAACAGTAGCGGTACCTGTACCTCCAACATTATCAGTGACCGTATATTGAAAAGAAGCTGTACCAATAAATCCTTGAGGAGCTGAATACAGAAGATAATTCCCAGAGTCAGCGATTACTACTGATCCGTAATCCGGGGCATCAACATTAGAGAAACTTAAAACATTTGATGGGCCTGATAAAATTGAATCGTTTTGTAAAACAAAAATCGAGGCATCAATAGCACCAGCTTGAACAGCTATCGCATCATCACGAACAATGATTGTACCAGTCCTTGAGACGGTACTGACCGTTACCTTGGCTTCTGCCACAACACCACCTGCAGAGACTCCATAGCGAAAGGTATATTCTCCAAGTTGATCGGGAATGTATAAAATCTTCCCATCTTTGATAGTTACGGTACCTCCACCCTGAACTGGCTCTTCAATAATACTCGTTATACGAAGGTCGGCATTTGCTTGAAAAGTGGCATTACCGCCAGTCAGTACAACATCATTGGCAAGGACATCGAGAAGTGGTGAATTAGATTCAGTAAGACCTCCGGAGATGGTAAAAGCATCATCATTAGCCTGCAACTTTCCATTCAACTTATCAACAATTAACCTAATCCTCACCTGAGCAGTATCTTTCCTTCCCCCCTCACCCTGGACTGTATATGTGAAATACTCATCACCTATAAAATTGACAGGAGCAGAATAAGAAATGTAGGGCAAGTTTCCTTCATACGAAATAACGGCACTACCGCCCTTACTTGGCTCGCTAATCTCAATAATCTGTAAACCGCTCGAACCTTGTTCAATAGAATAAAAGTTCTTATCGTTCAGTAAAACATTGAGCCTCACTGAAAGAGTATCAGGCTCAATACTAAAA
>JACETS010000092.1 GCA_013911195.1 Verrucomicrobiales bacterium
GAGAGCCTGAAGCCCTTCTCTGACCATTTTTATACAGTTCGAAAACTCTGCCTGAAAAAGGAATTCCTGATTGTTTCTTAACTAGTACAGGGTTTTTCAACTCCGGACCTTCACCGTGTGTTTCGAGTTCTTTTATATTTATCTCATTATCTTTATTTTTAATCGTTATATTCGCACCAACTGCAATCGCATTTTCTGATTGTTGGGCAGATAAATATCTCTCGGGAATAAGGGGCAGTGATAGTATGATAAAGAATAAGGGAAATATCTTCACAGCTTAATGGTACAGAATAAATGGCAAATGGATCAAGCCTTAGAATCCCCGAACAACTGACCATGAATCATGGGTCGTTGGTCAGGGTGCGGGGTTATGGCTTCTCGCTAATCAACTTTACTGGCCTACCTGCAAAAGTATCACCCCAACCCTTTGCTTCGGGTTTGCGGTAGATTGTGGGTGGTGCGCCGGCGAAAACACCTTTTCCAACCTTAGGAGCATCCCCAAGGAATGTCACTGCGGTAAGGTTTTTGCATGAAATGAAGGCCGCATGACTAATGTTTGTAACGCTCTCAGGAATCGTGATGCTCGTCAGGCTATTGCAGAAGAGGAATGACTCAAGCCCGATACTTGTGAGCTTGCTGCTCGTTCCGAAAGTGATACTCGTCAGGCTTGTACAGGATTGGAAGGCGTTCCTCCCGATGCTGGTGACACTATCAGGAATGGTGATGCTCGTTAGGCTACTGCAGTACATGAAGGCCTCAAACCGGATCCAGGCGACGCTGTCAGGGATCGTGATACTCGTCAGGCTTGTACAGGATTGGAAGGCGTTCCTCCCGATGCTGGTGACACTATCAGGAATGATGATACTCGTCAGACTGCAGCCAATGAAGGCTTTTTCCCCGATGTTGGTGACAGGATTACCTTCAATCTTCGCAGGAATCACTAGCTTGCCTGACGCGTTTTCGTCACAGTCAGTGATGGTGACCGTGTTACCTTTAATCTCATACTTTAAAACAGGTTCCTTATTGCACCCACTCAGAAAGATGAGCAGTGGAAGTAGAACAAATATCCTCATCCCAAAAACCTAACACCACACGTAAATCTAACCAATTACAAAATCACGCTAAAATTATAACGGTCCATGGCAGGTGGACAGGGGACACCCCTCACAATCCCCGAACAAGGGACCATGGATTAGGGGTTATGGCTTCTCACTAATCAATTTTACTGGTCTGCCTGCGAGCGTGTCACCCCGATCCTTTACGTCTGGCTTCTTAACGATTTTTTTTTGCCCATTTGTGGAAGCTTCGCCAATGCTTAGCGTTTGATGCGTAGTTTTGATAAAGGACGCGTCCGGCAAATAAGCCAAATGGAAACATAATTACTCCACGCAAATCTTTCAGGCGGAAGACAGCATAATACCCCATGAAGAACATAAACAAGATGAGTAGAAGTGAAACAATCAGAAGAGGGATTGGAAGAGTTGGTCTCCACGTTTTACCCCCGCAAATTTCACAGGTATAGAATGCCGAGTCTGGTGACTTACTGTAATATCCCGTGTGGAGCTTACAGTTGGGACACCAAGGCTTGCTCTTATCTGGCTTTCTGGGGGCATGATGCATTACTTCCGTCATGACAACTTTCGGCTTAACGTTGCTTATTCTCGATTTGAGCTTTCACGTTCTTCTAGTTCTTCGGTATTAACGCCCCCTAGTTCAGAATTAGTTTCAACTATGGTTTCTTTATTCTTAGCTTCCTCTTTAACCTCCCTCTGCTTTTCTTCTACAGGCTTAACCTCAGTAACAGGTTCAACTGTAGCCTTCTCCCCACACCCCCCAAGAAGCAGGGGCAGTAGTAGCAGAAGAAGCTTTTTCATATCAAATTTTTCAACCAATTCTTGTGATCTTTGAGGGGCCTTCAAGAATTTCAAAATCTGAAATAATATGATTTATAAAAGCTGGATTATTGCCGATTTCAGAGAAGATTTCTGACTCCTTATATTCAAGCATCGCTTGTTTGTTTTCGAAATGATAAACTCCACCGTAAGTGTTGGTTTCTTCGTTAGCTAACCATGTTTTGGTGATTAAACCAGATATGTCAGCAAAGGTCTGAGCTAGGCCTTGACACTCCTCTTCAAATTGCTCTCTGCTCAAATCTTTTAAGTTGAAATTAATTATTAAGATATGCATTTAAAAAAAACTAACATGAATCTAAAAACTAACCAATTACTAAATCACCCTAAATTTATAATAGTGACATTCGTTAGTTTGTTGGGATGAGAAAATGCTAAAATGGTTTTCTACCTGTCAAAAAACCAGTTAACCAAGCAACAATGAATCCTAAGATTATAAGAATCCACATCGCTTTGATTATATAACCTCTTGGTTCTTTCCCTTTTTCCTCTACCCAATTTCTTTTTTCTTCTGGCTGTTGTTTAAAGCTTGGACCAAAAGGTAATAGCAGTAAAAGTAATTCAAGACATCCACCCATTTTTAGATATTATCTAACAAAATAAAATTACAAAATCCTAATAAATTTATAACGCTCCATGGCAGGTGGACACACTTCACGATCCTCGAACAAGGGACCATGAAGAATAGGTTCTGGCGGACCCTGTGATTTGTTTTCGTTGATTTGTCCAAATACGTCTGGCCCCAGAAAAAATAAGGCAGCAATTACGAAACCAACAAGTAAAACTAGAATTTTTTGCCACCAAGGAAGGGTCATGAACCAATTTGTATCCTCATCTTTCATATTTATATAATACTAACATAATAATTAAAAAATCAAAAATCACCCAAAATTTATAACGGTTCATGGCAGGTTGATATTGGAATAAAGTCTCACAATCTCCGAACAACTGACCATTAATCAGGGAGCATGGTTTATCACTAGTTAACTTTATAGGAGTGAGCTTAAGGTTTTATTACAAAAAACATGAAGAAGGAAAGCGCAACGAGCCCGAGCAGGAACAAGGAAGCACATCCCTTAAGGTCAGACCTGTATTCCTTTTTCTTACCACTGAGAATTGGAAAAAAAATCATGAGCCATATCAATAGAAAAAACGAGCCATATCCAAAGTATGCTATGGAGTCACCCCAGTGAAACGGATCATTCAGTGCAAAGATAAGCAATCCAATGAAAAAGCACAGCCACCCCAATAGGAGAGCCTTTGCTGTCGGGTGATTCCTCATTTTATAATTCTAACACCCTATGAAATTCTAAAAAACTATAAAACTTTAACTTATTTATAGTAAATTAAACTAGCCTCATAACTTCTGATTAAGTGCCAAGGACCGTTGTAAATTTAAGATTATTTTGTAATTGGTTAGAATTTAATAGGATGTTAGGATTAAATTTCAATGAATTCAAGTGAACCAGAAATTATCCTTGAAAGAAGATATGGTCGTAATGCTTTGGGGTGTGGAATGGTATTAATCATTATTGTGTTTTTTGTCTGTATGGCAATCGACCCCAGTATTTTTTTTGAACTTTTAATATTTTTTGGAATTTTATTTGTTTTAGCTCTGTTAAGTTTTTTATCTATTTCTTCTGGTAAAAATAACATAATATTAACAGTGAATGGATTGAGTTTTAGGGAAGGTGTTTGGTTTAAAAGAAGACAGATGGAAATTTCTTGGAGTGATATTGGCGAAGTGAAATTTGTAAAAAAAATATCTAGGAGCGATTCAGGTGTAGAATCAGAATATTTTCAATTACATCTAAAAGAAAAAAATCCTAATGAAGGAGTTAAGTTACATCGCATTGAGTATTGTGGAGGATTTGGCAGACAGGTGATCAATTCCGCCACCACATTCACTGCAGAGCGTGCCGTTGAGTTAATTGAAAAGCTGCGAGATGCAGGGTCCGAGAAGGGACGCATTCAAATCCTTAGGGATAACAAAAGGGGTAAAAATCCTGAAGAGGTTAGAAAATGATAATCACTGACTCATAATAAGTTCACCGATATTCATTTTCATCAATAGTTACAAAAATATTTTCAATTATTTATAACTTGTTAGAATTATATAAAATGTTGGCTTGATGTATCCTGTTAATTCCATGACTCGCTAAAAATGGTCAAAAAAATTAAAACTAAATCAATGCGTATCGCAGTCATTTCATTGCGACTAGCAATAACAAGTTTAGTTTCCACTTCATTAATTGGTATTTTTTTAACATTGGATGTTAGGATATTTTTCAACATACTCTCTCCAATTATTATATTGTCTGCATTTGTGCTGGGAATAAGGGGGGTATTTATTAAGGAAGCCAACAATGGGGAAGCACGGAGGCTATGTTTGTGTGCAATCGGTATAGTAGCCTACAGTGTTTATTTCTATATCAAGATTAATTCCATTACTGGAATTATATGACAATGCTTTTGAATAATAGAAATTTTAATCTCGTACTAGACCAAGAATTGCTTGATTGGTCCCTTTTGATCATGACCAAACTTTAGTAGACCGTTATCAATTGCGCCATAATGCTCAATAGAATTACCATAAGCATTCAACAAAGTAGTATACCAGTTTCCAAGTGTCTTGTGACCAGCTTGACCATAGTTGGGCAGGCGAATATAACGACGACGTAAGTCGACTCGAGTATTATCTCCGGAAAGAACGACAAATGGGTACTCGCTACCAACCGAATGATGAGTCTCACCTCCATCAGGAAAATAGAAAATCGTCGTATTGTCGAACATTGTTCCTTCACCCTCTGGAACGCTCTTAAGGCGTGTAACGATTCGGTCAATTAAGCTCATGTGATGAGTGCGGCAACGATTACGAATTTCCTCTGCAGCAAACCCACCAATCACTTTATTGTGACCAACGTCATGCATATTTAGTCTCATACCCTCTAGGCCTGGAAATCCGGTGTAACGATGCCCGAGCTCGTCAACAGTGAAGGCAACAACATTAGTGAGACCGGAAATTAAAGCTCCAAGAAGTACCTCTGTATGCCCAATCTGTCGATCTATAGTCGTTATGTTTGGTTCAAGGTATTTATTATCGAGCTTGGGCACGTGTCGACGTATGACATTTGCCATAGCATCAATCTTGCGGTTACGATCACGAATAGCTTCAACAGAATCTGCGTAATTCTTCACCTTTGCTTTCTCAAAGCCATCAAGAGGCTTAGCACTAGCACTCTCATTATGGGCGACAAATTCCAGTACTTTGCGATCAAGCTGGTATTGCTTCTTTGCTGACATGTCTGTAGATACAGACTTAAACAGTTCCTCCATAGCAATGCGTGGAGAGCCAAAAGCAAAATTAGGTTTTTGGGGTCCATAAGCCGAGAATCCTGTAGCTATACCATCTAGAGTACCCTTTGCATTACCACCACCTTCAGGGAAACAGGCCATCTCAATATGATTGACGGGAGAAGGAAAGAGCTTAGCTAATTCAAAATCAACAGTGGCCCAACGAATGGAACCAACTCGCTCATTAGCTTTGAAAACACCCATCGAAGAACACCATGAATGATGGCCTGTCGTACACATCATTCCTGAAAGCCCCTGAAGAATAGTAAGGTTTTCCTTGTGTTCTGAAAGTGGATCCATCCACTCTGGAAGGTCGTGCGAATCAAGATCGATATCTAAGGCCTCCTTTCGATTTTCTTTTTCAAGAGTTTTCGGATCGAGACTTGGTGGCACACATACACGTGGCCATAAGCCATTACCTCGATGCATGAAAATAAAACGCATTGGAGGTTTTGATTGGGTAACAGCCAAACCAGAGGAATTCATGGATGCCAGTAGACCTGCACTCATGATTGAATGCTTGAGAAAATCTCTTCGACTATTAATCATATTGTTCTACTACTTACGATAAATGAAGGAATCCGAAGTTAAAAGCGAAATAATCACGGCTTTAAAGCTGCCACCGCTTTGAACATAAGAATGATCAGCATCAATCAATGTCTGAGAATCAGAAAGTAATTCATTGCGGCCCATATAGAAACGAAAAGCATGCCTAATAATCGACTGCCGCACCCGTTCTGACTTAGCTAACCTATCAATGAGGTCAAATGCATCAGAAACTTCTCCATCCAGATTAGGGTTTCCAGTGCCTCGCAGCTCTCCTTTAGTGCCTACCTTTTTGGTCTTGTACACGGGAAACCCTTTGATGTTCCATGGTCTTGCTGGGACCTTATTAGGTTTGGCAACGAAATGCTCTTCATGCTCAAGCGGTTCATTGAGTCGATACCGACCGAAGTCATCAAATGACTCAAAAGGAAAACCAAGAGGATTCATTCGAACATGACATTTACTGCATTCTGCTTTCCTGGTAACAAGCTCTACTCTTTCGCGGAGAGTCTTATGCGGATCCTCGGGAACTTGGGCGTCAACCGTTATCGGGACGTCTGGCACCTGACCTGCGAGTAGTTTTTCTCGAATCCAGCGACCACGTTTGATGGGGTCAGTATGAAAATTTGACGAATGAGCAATCAGCCAAGCCGGATGGGTCAACAAACCTTTGCGATTTGAGATTTTAAAGGGTTGAACAACTGGGTAGTCCCAAAAATCGGCGTCTGGCAGATTGCCCTTAAAATTTTTACTTTCAACGTTGGCATAACGGGGAAGTGTAGGAGTCGGAAGGAGGCTGTAAAAAGTCGAGTGATGGTAAGCGTATCCATGCGTAGTCGCTAATGTAGTAAACGGGGTCCTTCCCTTCCCGATAGTATCACTAAAGAAATGCATAAACCTGAGAAATGTCCGTCTTTGAAATTTATCGTTTGAGCCAGGGACTAAGCGCTTTAGAGAGGGTTTGGTTTTAATAAATTCCATATGTTCCGCAAGAACTCCTTCGGGATTATTTTTCCAATCTGTATCTTTGAGCCTCTTATAAAATTCGCTCCATTCGGCAATAATTTTACGACCGGTTTCATTGTCCTTGTTATGGTAAACAAAGAACTTTTCAGTCGTAAGAAGGTTCTCAAAAACGTTTTTGTCCTTTTTAATATACCAATCAACTAAGCGATCGGCTTCGTTGATCAGAAAGCCAGGAGTCCCCAAAGTTCCGCGATCCGGATTCTTGTAATAACCATCACTTCGTTCAGTATCCTTAAAAATTTTGGCAGCAAGAGGATATCCAAAAAACTCACGAAAGAAACGAACTATCTTTGGATGAGAGGTTTCATGGGATCTCATGTGCCTACTAGTTAAACTAGGGTCAACAGGTCCTTTGTAATACTTTTCGTCAGAAAGAAGTCGCTTCACTTCACGCCGATAATCCTCTCTCGTCTCTAGACGTCCTTCTTTGGCAGCTTTCAACAATTCAGGGTCTGGGCTAAGGTCTCCAAGTGCATATGAAATTGCGAAGCTTGCTTCTTGAGGAGTGAGTTTACGTCTGCCGTAATCATCAATTTCACCGCCACCAAATTCCAAACGGTACAGAAAATCAGACTCCAAAAGGACTGCAAATAACATTTGCTGTAGACCTTCCGAATTGCCGGCCAAAGAAATGGAAGAGCGCAAAAGTTCTACATATTTAGTAAGCTCCTCTTCGGTTGCATTGCGCCGTAAAACAGAATTAAATTGCTCTTGAACCGCTGCCCTCATCTCAACTTCTGTAGGAAATTCTTTCTTGATTACGATTTTCTCAAATGCATCAGGGGTTACCTTGGGGTACCACTGATCACGACCAGAGATACTATTGACGGGAGTACCTGCCGTCCTTTTTGAATTTAAATCATCAACCGAGTTTTGATTTTGAAGCGTTTTTAGAAGAGCAGAGAAAATTTGTCTTTGAGCAATCCACTTAGCGTTAGTAATCATCACTAACAAGTGTCCTCCATTTAGCATTCTTAAGTCATAGTCACGAACTCCCGAACGATCAGGAATAATAAAAGGGTTCTTCACCCCAGCTAACACACCGTCCTGACGCTGAGCAAAGCGAGTTCGCTCATTTCTATCCAAATGAAATACATCCATTACTCGTTCATTAAAAATCCGAGGATTTATCAACCACCGTCGCGCTGGAGAAAAAGACTTTTCTTTTACTTCTCCATTAAAGAGCTTCTCATGGTCAACGTAGTTACCATAATTCGAATAACGAAGTTTTTCCTCGAGAGCAGAGGCATTGTAATTTCCAAGCTCTATTGAGAGCCAATTTAACAATTGTTGACGCTCTATCTCATTTGGCTGAACTTTCTTTTTTCTAGGAGGCATTTCTTTGATATAAATTTGCTCCTGCACCTTGTTTAAAAGATCAAGCCTGTTTTGTAAGGTCAAATCCTTGAGATTATCCAACTGAATATCACCTTTCTTAGAATCTCCATCATGACAATCGAAACAATAATTCTCCATCAGATCTTGAGCTTTGTTCGATATAGTGAACGGGGCAGCAAAGAGTTTAAACCCCATAAAAAAAAAGAGAGGTAATAAAAGTAGCAGAAACTTACACCGAACACTCATGAAATAATCACTGGGTAATTATCATGTTATACTGTAAAAAAATTTACCACAAATGCTTTTTCATAAATCCAAAATTCCTCCCATAAATAATTTAAGAATTATAAAAATAACTTGCCCCCCTTGATCGAGCAGTGAGCGACGTTAAGTGGTTAAAAATATTCTTTTGTGCCCCTTACCTGTCTCTGTTCCTGAATGACGAAGTTCTACGAGTGGCAAAATAATGGTCTACTTCTTCCCAGCTAGTTTTTGCTATTTTCGTATTAGAGCTACGCCAGTCAGCAACCAAATTACCCTGCTTATCAAAAACTCTTACCAAAATCCCAAGAACAACTTCCTTGTAACTATATGAACTATACGAACTTCGATAGCTATCAAGCTCGGACTTTGTAGTCGTTAAAACTATATCCTGATTGTATCTCATTGGATCGCTAATTTCTTTGCGCCCTCTTTGGAATTCAAATCTCCCAGACCTGCCTTCTTTGACAACTCGATACTCTAACCTCAAGTCTTTAACTGTCTGACGTGTAAGATTTGTTAACTTTATTTCGTAAGCATTTGTTTTGGTCTTGCTGCGACTGGTGGAACTATAGATGGAGCTCGATTTATTTTTAAAACTGCCTAGTTGTTTCAATGTTGCTTCGATACGAAATACGTAATCAATCGTTGGAGGAGTCTCCTTCATCCAGTTCCTGATGAACTTTTGATCTTTTTCGCTAAAAAGGCTAATTTTCACATTAAGATGCTTGCCATCCTTACTGATCTTAATCTCATTCGAGCTTATTCCGGTATGGGAAATCAAATCTGCTTTTATCGTCCGCCCGAATTGATCTTCGAATGTGCGCGACAATACCTTTGATTGAGAAATTGACATAACCAAAATAATAAAACACATACTTCTTATTTTTTTCATAATAGAGACTTTCAACTTTTATCTAATTATCACGTTTTAAACGTGTTTTTAAAATAATATTACTTTGATAGTCTAACATAGTTATAAGTTCTAACATATTATAAAATAAATTAAATTTTATAATATACAGA
>JACETS010000093.1 GCA_013911195.1 Verrucomicrobiales bacterium
ATGTTATAAATGATGCTCATGCTGCTCTTATGGGTGAGGTTTGGCAAGGGTCTGCAAAATGTCTTGGAGATGTAATTATGATCACTCTTGGGACAGGGGTAGGAGGAGCAGTGATGTCAGATGGAAAGCTTTTAAAAGGATCTATCGGTAGAGCGGGTCATTTAGGCCATATGTCAGTTAATTTCGAGGGAACTCCGGATATTTGCTCAACTCCGGGAAGTATTGAGGACGCCATTGGTAATGCGACGATTCTTGAGCGAAGCAGTTCTCGCTTTAAAACAACACATGATTTAATTGATGCCTATGCCTCCGGGGACAATTATGCTAGTGAAGTATGGATGGAATCTCTAAGAGCACTTGCTGCTACTTTGGTTTCTTTAATCAACGTTCTAGATCCTGAGAGAATTGTCATAGGCGGAGGTATTGCGAAAGCTGGCAAGCATCTATTTGATCCGCTTGAAGAACTAATGAGTTCTAGGGAGTGGAGGCCAGACGGTCATTCGGTAAAAATAGTTCCTGCGAGTCTGGGATTTTGGGCAGGAGCTTATGGTGCAGCTTATAATTCTGTTTTGAATGTTTGAGAATTAAGTATTTGGTAACAATTATCGTCATTGGTTTACAAAAGATAACTTTGGCGTTAATGAGAAGTAATGAGTTTAACAACGGGTTATATCAAAGCATGTGACAGTATTCTTAATACAGTCAGGGAGCAGGAGGTTTTAATTTTAAAGGTTGCAGAACGTTTTGCTGAGACAATTCTAAAGGGAAGAGTGGTACATTTATTTGGGTCAGGGCATTCTAGAATAATGGTAGAGGAAATGTGGCCGCGATATGGATCTTACCCTGGATTTAATCCTATAGTGGAGTTGTCTTTAACTTTTCACAATCAGGTTTCTGGATCGAATGGTCAGAGGCAGGCTATGTACTTAGAAAATGTTAGTGGTCTCGCGGCTAGAATTTTGAGAAATTTCAACATTAGTGATGAAGATTGTGCTCTAGTCGTTTCTTCAAGTGGTTGTAATATAGTTCCAGTAGAAATTGCTGAAGAGTTTAGAAGACATGGAGTTTGGGTGGCAGGATTAGTGAGTCTAAATCATTGTGAGGGAAGTAAATCTAAGAGACATGATGGTAAAAAATTAATCGATTTCTCAGATGAGGTATTGGATACAGGTGCGCCGCTAGGTGATTCAATGATGAGAATTGATAATCTTGAGACACCCGTTTCACCGGGTTCGACGGTTGGAGGGTGTGTGATAATTAATGCGCTCAAAGCCGAAATAGCTCGGTTACTAACTGAAGCTGGTAAACCACCTAAGGTTTTAACCTCTGGCGCTATTATAGGTGATGAGAAAGCAACTAAGCTTTTTGAGGAGGCCTATGATGAACACTCAAGTCGAATGGCTAAGCTCTATTCTGGTCTTGAAAAAACAACTAATGGATAGGTTAATAACGATCGTTAACTATTTAATTAGATTCACCGATAAATATATCGCTAGAGTTTAATTTATTAATGAGGCTTTTTGATTTAGATTCCGAATAGTAGTTTGGTTTTCTTCTCAGTTTCTCATCTATAATCGGCCTAGTATCTAGGACGGTTGCTTTATTTAGAGGATCATTATTTAAATCAAATTCCTTGTGCCAGTCTTTTTGACCTAATTCGTAAAGAATTCCGCTATTGAGATCATCTGTTTTTATTGTTTTGGAAAGTAAACTGATGAAATTTTTACTCTTAGATTTTTCGTTAATCTCGTCACTGATTAAGTAATTGGCATACTTTGCTCTTGTAAGACCAACATAGAATTTACAGATTTCTTCATATGTGTTGTTCTTAGCTTCACGTGAATAAAAGTCACTTAACTCATCATCTAGCTCAACATATGCCTTGTTAGGCATATTGAGAATCCATTCGGTATCATGGTTTTCATTTCTTTTCATTTTTATTCCGGGACGAAGGGAAGAAAATGAATTGCCCTCGATTTCAGGCAAAATAACGGCGTCAAAGTCTAAACCTTTTGATTTGTGTATGGTCATTACCTGGACTGACCCTGTTTGACCAGTTTCACGAAGTTTATAGCTCTCCATGAATCTTATAAAGTCATCTATTGATCGGCTCCCTCGGCGGTCGTAGATACAGGCTGCGGTGTAAAACTGTTCGGCTCGCATCAAATTAAAATCATCCAAATCAATTTCTAGAGAAGATATCCATGATTTAACGGTCTTAGCAAATTGGTTTCTCCAAACTGACGACCTGACGTTATGACTGAACTCTTCTATATTTGAAAATTTATCATTAATTATTTTCCAAAATGGTGTCATTTTCAGATGAGTCCATGAGAAGTCATCTGATGGATGTGCGGCACATCTAAAAATTGAGACTAAAGCAATGTTTAATGGGTTATCTGTAGCAATTGAGATATCTGCCTCATTAGTTATTTTTATTCCTGTGTGTTCTCTTAAATATTCGGTCACTTCATTGCCAATTTTTTTTGTTTGGACAAGCACACCAATATCAATTCCTTTTTTAATTGGATCAATTTCATTAATGATGGTTGCTGCGATTTCAAGCCTTGCCTCAAATTTATTTCCTTCATTTGTATTGGGGGTAATCCAGGTTGCATACCCTAATCTTTTATCATGAATTGTTGAATGATTTTGAAATTCCCATTCATTGGAGATCGCGGGGAATAAGGTATTTATTTTATCAATGTCTCCAAAAATAGAATTCGTCATTTCAATTACTGGAGAAGATGATCTTCTTGATAAATTAAGGTTTGTTTCTTGATAGCGCTGTGATCCTAAGTTTCGATACTTCGCCCTTTGCTCCCTAAATAATTGAGTGTCTCCGCCTCTCCATGCGTAAATTGATTGTTTTATATCTCCTACAATAAAAACACTTCTTTTAGCTTCTGGGTCCTGCGCCGCCTCATCGATAAGATTCTTAATGGCATTCCATTGTTCTCTACTGGTGTCTTGGAATTCGTCTAGTAGCCAATGTTCATATTTAGCGTCAAGACGATATTCGACTTTATCTATCAAATCAGCAACAAGGCCTCCGAATGATTCTCTAGAATGATTTGAAGAAAGAAAATAAGAGAGATCTGAAAAAGTTAGTCGGCCTCTTTTTCTAACGGTTCTATGATATTCATCTTCGAAAGATTGTAAGACTTTCCAGAGTCCTCTTGTTCTGCTTGCTTGGGCTTTTATCTGAGTGCCCACTATGTGTGATAAAATCTCTAGAAAAAGATCCGCTTGTTCTCCTTCAATAAAATGTTTATTTCGTGAAACATTTATTGAAGCATTGCCTTTATTCAGTTCATCTTTTGCTTGTAGAAGATTATTGTGAAGAGTTCTTAGGTCTGACGGGACAGGGTTGCCTGAATCATTAATAAATACCCAATCAAAATAAGTTCTCCATTTTTTTATTATGATGTCTTTATCATTATTCTCTTTGATTAACTGTAAGAGTTTTTTTGTTTTATTCTTTAGTGTGTTTTTATCAAGAACTTCCCAATCAAATCCGCTCGGCCAAATATGTAATTCATTACCCCAATAATGGGGTTCGGGATTATAAAGGTAGATGTTGTGAAGATTATTAATGTAATCATCAAGATTTCTGAGTATTCCAGAATCCTCTCTCCCAAAAGTTGCTAGTTTAAAAGCTACTAAAAATTCTTCACCCGATTTGCCGCTGTTTTCAAATACTTTGCGGTATACAGCCTCCCTTTCTATGAGGATTTCATAATCAGTCATTAATTCAAATTCATTGTCAATACCGATTTCAAAAGGAATCTGATTTATTATTTTATATAAAAAGCTGTCGAGAGTTCCCAGTTCGAGCCTTGGCATTGCATCTATAAAAACTCTAAGAAGATCAAGTGACTTTTCTTGGCTTAGATCAGGATACCCTAAATCTTTACCAATCGATTTGGCTGAATCTGCATCTGTTGAGCACTTGGCTAGTTTTTTTAGGATTTCCTCAAAGAATTCGGCAGCCGCCTTCTTTGTAAAGGTTAATGCAACAATGCTTTCGGGCTTTACCCCCTGATGCATTAATTGAATGAATTTGTTTGTAAGCCTATATGTTTTCCCTGTTCCTGCCGAAGCTGGAATAATTTCATTTAGAAAATTAACAGGCTTATTCATTTTTAAATATTAGAAAATATTTTTGAATTAAAAGTGGAATTGCAGTCTCCAAAAATGATTTCGGAATAGTTATCATAATTTGGAGAGCTGTTAGGAGGCCAAAATTTATAATCACAGATTGCTGAAGAAACACCTCTTGCGCAATCTAACGCACTTCCGAAAAAATCATCTTCAAGTTCATTCCAAGTTTCAATTTTAGTTGATTCTCTTGAAGAACCAATATTGAAGTAGCCCGACGAAATTTCATTGCTCTTTAAGATGTTTTTTGTCGCGTAGAGGTACAGAGGTAATTGAAGGTCGACCCATTCAAAGTATTTATCCTTTAGTTTAACATATTTCCATTCTGTTTCTTTTTCTATGTTAGATTGGTTTGCCCTCTTAACGTGTACTGATTTTGGAGTTTTCGAATGGCTTGTAGTTTTGTAATCCAGTATTCGATAAGAGCCATCGTTTTCATTTATTTCGATTCTATCAATGGTTCCTCTCAATTTTAGACTACCAATTTCTATTTCTTCTTTTTCGTGGATCGAGTATTCTGAATGACAAATTTTCCATCCTAATAATCTTTGTTCGGCTTGAAATGAAGAAAACCACCTTAGTCTTTCGTTGATAGAGCTAATTTGAAAGAGTATTGGAACAGATGGATTTTTTCCATATTTCCTATTTACCCTTAGAATTAATTTCTCAGACAAATAATTATAAATATCGTCCTCATTTTGACTTTCATTGATTTCAGTGTTTTTACCGAAGTCATCAAGAACCTGATGGCAAAGAGTACCAAACTCTCTTGCGTCCATCTCCATTTTTAAAGTATCTTTCTCATTCATTCCTGCAATATTTTTAAGATAAAAACGAAATGGACAGGAGAGATAATTTCGAAATTCAGTGACGGATATTTGATTGAATATTTTTGCCTGTCTATCTATTTCAATGGGTTCGAGTTTCCAAGCATACGTCCAAGGGGGTATCGTATTGTTATCATTAGAGTGAGAACACAATTTTAGAGCTCTATCCGGGAGTTCATTGTCCTTACATTGCAGAAGGAGTCTAGAGGGTCTTAGATTTTCTCCTTCTATCGTTGTTTTTCCCAATGTAATATCAATTCTTCCGTTTGATGTTCTCCAGCCTAGTAATGCTTTGAATATATAACTATCTCTTGCCAACATTGACTCATTGGATCTTAGGCCAATAATAGATCTCAGGCTTTCAGGAAGAAAAATATCACCGGTAATTCTGTCTGGTACAAACTCCTCATTCATACCCGCAATGATGATGTGTGGGTTATCATCCCATAGGGCTTCTAGCCAACCTTGAAGCTCAATAGAATGTTCTTCTTTTATCTCCTGAGTTCTCTCACTTTTTAGAGAATGGATCAATAAATCTAATTTATCGACTGTTCCTATATTTTGTAAATTATTCCTTTCGATTTCATCTAACTGAGAAAAAAGAGCTTGAGCGAAGATGGTAAAGTCCTGGTCCAAATATGAATCAAATTCTCGATCAGAGTAAATTTTTTCAAAAAATAAAGGGAGATGTTTATTTAGATCGTTTTCAAAATAATTAATCCAATTATTTATTTCTACTAATACCCAGTTAACGTCTTCATATTTATTTCTATTAGCAGTAAATCTTAGACCTGCATCCAAATCTTTTGGCATGTGAATGTTATTTATTTGATCCAGCTTTATAAGAATTTTATTAATTAGTGATTGTTTTTCATTTTCTAAATGTTGCTTATCGGGGGAGGTTATTATGTTTGTTATCTCAGGTAATTGTGAGATTTCGCAAACTGCTCTAAAGGATTTTGTAGCAACTAATTTTCTTATTAAGGACAAGAGAGTATAAAGCTCATGATTAGAGAATGATTGTCCAGAAGGGTCGTAGGTACTAAGATTGCTCTTTTGTAGTTCATCTCTAAGGCTTGCTGTGATTTCCTTGTCATTAATAATAAGGCCTACCAAACCTAAGGGGTTATTGTATTTATTAATTATTTCAGCAACTTTTTGGCCTTCTTCTTTTGGTGTAGATGCTTGGTTTATGACAGCATCAGCAAATGGAATATTTATTGGATTATTTTTCCATATCTCTTTAATAGGCTTACCCCAACAATCAAATTCATCTTCAATCGATTTTGGCGCATAAATTACAATTTTAATATCAATTGCTGATGAAGCATTTTTTAATGTTTTGGTAAGAATCTTAGGAGGATCAGGTAACCCAATTAAAATAATATTCTTAATTTGGTGACCCAAATTATCAGGTTTAGAACCAATTATTGTTTTGTGAGTAGTGCCGTTTTTTTGAAGTGATGATTCAACGCATTGTTCTAATCTTGATAATTCTTTCCACCTTGAGGTGTCTCCAAAATCCCATTCTTTATTTTCACTGACATCTGAAATATTCAACCCTCCCTCTCTTAGTGCGTTTTTTAATGAAATGAATACTCTAGCTGTTCTTAGAGCCCAATTCATCGATCTATCATTTGGAACTATAGGGAATATATTTTTGAGCTGTTCAAAGTTGGTTTTTATTAAAGTTATTGCCCATGCTAATAGTTGTTGATTCTGATCAGCATATTTTAATTCACTTTGCTCAAATATTTCTAAAGCAGTCTCTGGTGTGCCAAACAGTATTTCTTCTTTAGCAGTAAAGTTTTCTTTAAATCTAAATTTTAACTTCCTGGCTGCTTGTTTTGAAGGAACTACGATGAGAGTTTTTCCTGATTCATTGGAAATTTCTTTTTTTAAAAAAGCATTCGCAAGTTCTATTAGTGGCTCATCCCAACCAAGAAAGAATCTACTAATGCTCATAAATACATTGTTGACTGGCTTTGTTCCTCAAGTCAACAAGGCTCGATAGACTAAACTAAATTTACTAATTCAGACTCGCGATAATTTTTTCCGCAACATTTTTGAATTCCTTTGCCGTTTCGGATTCTCCTAAGGCAATAGGATTGCCAGAATCTCCGGCTTCTCTTGTCTGCATTTCTATAGGAATTTGACCTATTAAAGGAACACCTAATCTAGCTGATTCCTTTTCGCCTCCACCTTGACCGAATATTGCATATTTTTCGCCATCACTTGGACAGAGGAAGTAACTCATGTTTTCAACTATCCCAAGTATAGGAACGTTTACTTTTGCAAACATTGAGGCTGCTTTTCTGGCATCGATAAGTGCCATCTCTTGAGGGGTGGTTACAATTATAGCCCCGTCGACTGATACTGACTGTGCTATCGTTAATTGAATATCTCCAGTTCCGGGAGGGAGGTCTAAAACCAAATAGTCTAGATCACCCCACAAACAACCAGTAAGAAATTGCTGAGTGTATCGTGTTGCTAGAGGTCCTCTTACTATAACTGGTGAGCTGTCGTCCAATAAGAAGCCCATAGACATTAATTTTATTCCATGACTTTCAATTGGAATAATTTCGTTCTCATCTGTTGCAGTGGGCCTGGCACTTTCTTGGCCAAACATTAGAGGAATGCTTGGTCCATAAAGATCACAATCGCATAGGCCTACACTAATATTTTCATCAAGCAGTGAAAGTGCTACAGCGATATTTGTTGCTACTGTTGATTTTCCTACTCCACCTTTACCAGATGCGACTGCTATGATTTTTTTGACGCCCGGTAATGATGATTGGCCGATATTGTTTTCACCTATTTGTTCAGGGGGGGATTTAATATCGATGTTAATTTTAACATTGCCAATACCAGGCACTAATTTGACGGCCTCCTGAGAGTCGTTATGAATTTTCTTGGGGATTGATGGATCCTTGGTCGCTAATTCAATATTAATAACAACATCATTTTCCTCTATAGAAATTGATTTAACTAATCCGAAAGAAACGATATTTCTACTGAACCCTGGATACTGGACTTTTTCCAAATATGCTAAAATATCCTTTTCATTAATCACAAGAGATTACTGCTCCAGTAGAGTTGTTTGGTCAAGTAAATCTATAAAGCTTTGAACTTAAAATGATATTAATAAGTTCTTCTCAAGTGACTCGGAAGAATCCCTAATTCATCCCTGTATTTAGCAACTGTTCGGCGAGCTAATTTGATTCCTTGTTCATGGAGTTTTTTTACGATTTTATCATCACTGTAGGGCTTGGTATGATCTTCGTTTTTAACAAGATCACTAACGGCCTGTTTAACACTCGTATTACTTAATGATTCTCCGTCACTAGTTTCATAGCCTGGTTTGAAAAAATACTTCATTTCAAATACCCCTCTAGGAGTGGCAATATATTTTCCTGCAATTGCTCTACTAACAGTTGTTTCATGAACCCCAACAACTTCTGCGACCTGCGCCATGTTCATAGGGTGAAGGTGGGCAACTCCATGATCAAGGAAGTCGCGTTGTCGTTTGACAATTTCCTCAGAAATTTTTCTTATAGTCTCCTGTCTTTGCTCAATGCAACGAATAAGGAATTTACCAGCGTGAATTTTATCGCGTATATATTCTTTAGTATCGGTCGTGGCATTTCCTCCAGCAATTATATCCTTGTAAGTATTGCTAATACGTAAACGAGGTATCGTTTCATCGTTTATGTTGATTAGATATTCATCTGCATCTTTTATGACCGTCACATCTGGACTTATAAAATGATTGTTACCCTCTGATAATTCACTTCCAGGTTTAGGGTCAAGCTTTGCGATAGATTCCGCAGCTTCAGTGATTTTATCAATTGTTACGCCAAGTTTTTTAGAGATTTGGGGGTATCTTTTTCTAGCTAATTCATCCAAATACTTATCTACAATCCTATGCTCAAGACTATGCTCCTTTCCTAATCGATTAAGTTGAATAAGAAGGCATTCCCTAAGGTCTTGTGCTCCAATGCCAGGAGGGTGAAATGACTGCAGAGTATTTAACGCTTTCTGTAGGGGTTGAAATGGAATTCCATTTTCTAGGGCAAGATCTTCAATGTTTTGAGATAGAAATCCATCATCATCAATATAACCAATAAGGATTTGAGTGAGCTCGTGAACGTCCTTTTCACAATCCGTTGTGTTGAGTTGTTCAGTTAAATTTTCTGTTAGAGTTTGTGGCTCAACAAGGGAATCAATTCTTCTTTGGTATTTTTCATTTTCCTCATCAGTCCGCATTCTAGTTGATCGACTTTGTTGATAGTAATCACGCCAATCGTCATCAAGTTGTGAAATCTCAGATAATTCTTCATCAAGATCCTCCTGATCCTTATCAAGCTTTTCCTCTTCTAGTGAAATTTCTACAGACTCTTCCTCAAGAACTGGATTGGCTGACAATTCTTGGCCAATCATTTGATTAAGCTCTAATG
>JACETS010000094.1 GCA_013911195.1 Verrucomicrobiales bacterium
CACCAGAGCCTGCACCAGAGCCTGCACCAGAGCCTGCACCAGAGCCTGCACCAGAGCCTGCACCAGAGCCTGCACCAGAGCCTGCACCAGAGCCTGCACCAGAACCAGATTTTGAAAAAGGGGCTAAAGTTGGTGAGGGAGAAGGGCAGTATCAGGTTTTACGTAATTGGCCTATATACCCAGAGGGTAAAAGTTTGGGAAGCTTACATGGTGATATGGCTGCTGATAGTAACGGTAAAGTTTACATAGCGACGTCTGGGAATATTCAAGTAATTGGTGCTAATGGTGTTTATGAAAGAGATTTAAAAACAACCGATGGTAAAGTATTTCAAGGAGTGCATGGGATGAAAATTCGTAAGATTAATGGAGAGGAAGCTTTAATAGCTGCCATGCCAAGCAAGAAGAGAGTATTCGCAGTAAAATTAGATGGTACGGTTCTTTGGCAAATTGTAGGTCATCCAGATGTCGAAGGAATGTATGGTCATATCAAAGAATACAATCCTACTGATCTAGATGTGGCGCCTGATGGTAAGATTTATATAGTTGATGGCTACGGAAAGTCATTCGTTCATGTTTATGACAAGGATCGGAAATACCTAAGTTCATTCGGAGGTAAAGGTAAGGAAGATGGAAAGTTTAATACTTGTCATAATATTTTAGTTGATACTCGTTCAGATACTCCAACTCTTTTAGTCAGTGACAGAGAAAATAATCGGCTCCAATTACATTCGATGGATGGTTCATTCATTAAAACAATTGACTCGGATTTACGTCAGCCTTGTGCTGCAGATATTTATGGAGACCTGCTTGCCGTTGGAGAGTTGGGAGGAAGATTGTCGTTATACGACAAAAATAATCAACTCGTATCAAGAATTGGAGACGAGCCATCTGATAGGTCTAAAGGTAATGGTGCAAAGCCGGAGGATTGGGTAGAAGGGGCTCTCGTTGCAGTTCATGGATGTACTTTTGATGTTAATGGTGACCTTTACGCACAAGAATGGAATCGGTTTGGGAGGTTAACTAAATATACAAAAGTTAAGTAAAAAATATCTATTACATCAACGAAACCCTAGGTTAAGGTGCTGTTGCTCCTGAGTTCCAAAGAATGGGAACTCATTAAAAATTATTTTTTCATTAATAAAACATTTTATTGATTCGGAGATTTTTTTTTATCAGCCTGAGTTAGTGGTTTTGCTATAAGTATTTTGCGGCTGATTGATTAGCATTAATTGGCTTAATTAATGCTTTAAAATTTAACAATAATAATCTTTTAACAATCCTCGAAGTTGCTTATTACTGAGGCTATGAATTTAGCTAAGTCATTGAAATTGCTTTTTATATCTTAGACTAAGCCAAAAATTAATTTTTATTGCAGTATGGAGGCGATTAGAGCTGAGTTGATATCAAAAAGTTTTGGAGATGTCCAAGCTCTCAACAATGTAAGCATTGGCATTAATAAAGGTGAGTTGTTTTTTCTTTTGGGCGGTAGTGGATGTGGTAAAACAACTCTTTTAAGGTGTATTGCAGGATTAGAAAGTTCTGATCAAGGTTGTATTTATTTCAGTGAAAAAGACATTACCGATTTACCAACACATAAAAGGGAAGCGGCTATGGTTTTTCAAAGCTATGCTCTCTGGCCCCATATGAGTGTTGGACAAAATATAGCATTTGGCTTGGAGGAACGTAAACTGCCCCGAAATGAAATTTCTGATAGAGTAAGCGAGGCACTAGAGATGGTGAAAATGCCCGGATTTGAAAATCGAGCAATTGATCAGATGTCTGGAGGTCAGCAGCAGAGAGTTTCGTTGGCTCGGGCCCTCGTTGTCAAACCTAAGTGCCTGTTACTTGATGAGCCTCTTTCTAATCTCGATGCGCAATTACGTTTGGAAATGCGTTCCGAAATCCGTCGTATTGTCAAAGAGAATGGACTCACCGGTATCTATGTTACACACGACCAGTCAGAAGCTTTATCAATGGCGGATCGTTTGGCTGTAATGGACAATGGCGAAGTTCAACAAATAGGCTCTCCAGAAGAGGTTTATCGTATGCCTAAAAACACTTATGTGGCATCTTTTATCGGTGAGACTAATCTTGTTTCTGCACATGCAAAGAGTGATGCAGAAAAAAATTCGATACTCGTTGATACCATAGCTGGTCAATTTTTTGGTCGTCTTAGTTTAGAGGGTTGGGAGCCATTAACCGGGGAGTCAGTTACTGCATCAATACGACCAGAGGCCATTAAGATAATAAAATCCCCTAATGACCCTCAAGGTCATATAACGGAAACAACATATTTAGGTGAGACTATTCAGTACAAAGTCGCAATGGCTGACGATACCGAGATTCAAGTTTCAGAAATGAACCCGCGCCAAGTTCTGGAGAGAGGGCAAGGCGTGGTTCTTGAAATTCAACCTGAAGACGTGATCATTCTAAAGGATTAAATGTAACGAAAAATACGAGAGAGTTTATGAAGGTCCTATACAAGATCCTGCTGATTATAACTCCTCTAGCTATTGTGGTTGCGGCTCCTCTTGTCCTGCGTGACGATGAGACAGAAGGAGCGAATGAGGCGGACATGCGTCTTGATGTAATCACTCCTCATACTGAAACTTTAAGGCGTGAATTTGGTGAAGCGTTCTCTCAGTACTGGCAGAAAAAAACCGGTAAGAGTGTTTACGTTAACTTTCTTGTTCCGGGTGGAACTTCAGAGTGTGTGCGAGTAATTAATAATGGTTTTGAAGCTTCAATTGAGAGGGGTGAAATTGGTTGTAATGCTGATGTTTTTTTTGGAGGAGGTGCTTATGATTATAAAAAATTAGCCAAGCTCGAACGATTTGAAAAGCTACGTATTTTTGATACGCAGCCAGAACTTTTTAAAGAAGGGGGCATTCCGCAAAATTTAGGAGGAGAAACATTTTACGATGCTAATCTCACATGGATTGGATCAGTTTTATCAAGTTTTGGGATATGTTATAATATTGATCTTCTTGAAGAGAGAGGGCTCTGTATACCAACGAGTTGGGATGATTTGGGTGATCCAGGTTATGTTCGAGGCATTGCTTTAGCTGATACCACAAAAAGTTCTTCTGTGACCAAGGCATTAGAGATGCTTGTGCAGCAGAAAATTCAAAATGAATTATTAAATGATGTCTCTGGGAAGAGTAAGAAAGAACTAATAGAGCTAGGTTGGGCCAAAAGTTTACGCCTTATTCAAAGAATTGGCGCTAATGCTAGGTACTTTACTGATAGTTCTTCTAAAATTCCAAGAGATGTAGCACAGGGTAACGCAATCGCTGGCATGTGTGTTGATTTTTATGGTCGAACTACCGCAGAGTCACTTAAGAAGCAGGATGGATTATCAAGAGTGGGTTATGTCATGCCTCCTGGAGGTAGCTCAATAAGTGTTGACCCTATCGCTGTTTTGAAAGGTGCTCCTCACGTGGATTTGGCTCATTCATTTGTTGAATTCGTCCTATCTAAGGAAGGTCAAATGATTTGGGCAGCTGCACCGGGGAGTCATCCTGGTCCCAAGTACAGGGCGCTTCGCCGTTTACCTGTTCGTCCTGATCTTTATCAAGGAGAAACTCTTGGATTGATGATTGACGGTTCGGAAATGCCCTTCGAACAGGCCAAAAAATTTAATTATGACGGATCCTTAACCGGCCATCTATTTACTCCTCTGAGGACTATTGTTAGGGTAATGTGTATTGATGCTCATGATGAGATGAAAGAGGCATGGAAGGCTCTGATAGACTCAGGATTTCCACCACAAGCGACTGAAAAATTTCATGATATTAGTCTAGTGTCCTATGAATTGGCGGGAACTTCCATCAAGTCTACCCTTAAAAAAAGTAAAGTAGATGCAGTTAAGTTGATGAATGAACTCGGTTCATTCTTTAGAAAAAACTACAAAGAGGCGAAACAACTAGCAGAGGAGGGAAAATGAGAAAGAGTAACGCCGTTATTCTCACTGCAATAGTGACGCTCTTTTTTGGAGTGTTTTTTCTTTATCCTGTTCTAATGGTTATTGGAGAGGCTTTTGTTGATAAGGATGGAGGATTAACTTTTGACTATTTTGCTCAAATTTTTGTTAATCCAATTTACCTCGAAGGTTTATGGAATGCACTTATTCTTGGAGTCACGAGCACATTCGTTGCCCTGCTAATTGCTTTTCCATTGGCAGTACTAAACCATCGATATCAATTTCCCTTTAAGATCGCTTTATCTTCATTGATTTTAATTCCTCTGGTGTTGCCTCCATTTGTTGGTGCTGTTGGTGTAAAGCAGATGCTCGGGGTCACAGGTTCGCTTAATGCTTTTCTTGAGAAAATTGGTTTAATGGACCCTTCCGCTCCTATTGATTGGTTGGGTGAAGGCAGGTTCTGGGGGATTGTGATCATGAATGCACTGCACCTTTATCCCATTCTTTATATGAACATTGCAGCATCATTGGCTCACTTGGATCCTGCTATGGAGGAAGCGGCTCAAAATTTAGGTTGTTCCCCGTGGAGGAGGCTTCGGCGAATCACCATTCCACTTAGTATGCCTGGAATTTTTGCTGGTGGAGCTATTGTCTTTATTTGGTCTTTTACAGAGTTGGGAGTTCCACTGGTTTTTGATTATTCTCGCGTGGCTCCAGTGCAGATCTATGATGGGCTTAAGGATCTTGATAGCAATCCTTTCCCTTATGCTCTAGTTGCTGTTATGCTAGTCATATCTTCTGCAGTTTTTTTAATATCGAAGGCTTTTCTTGGGCGTTCTAAGCTTGGAGCTGCTCCTAGGCCAAAAGGTATTCAAACTGAAAAGTTGTTAACTGGTTTAAAAGGTTGGTCCTTAAGTTTTTTATTTTTAGGAACTTTTTTGATAGCTTCGTTGCCGCACTTGGGAGTAGTTTTACTTTCGACTTCTACTGACTGGTATGGAACAATATTGCCTGAGCAGTTAACCGCATCCCATTACCAAGAAGCACTGGGCCATCCATTGGTAGTTCCATCAATTCAAAATAGTCTTCTGTATGCGTCTGGGGCAATGGTATTGGATTTGATTATAGGACTTGCCATTGCTTGGGTTATTGTTCGTAGCACGATTCGTGGGCGTGCTCTTCTAGATGCTCTTGTCATGTTGCCGCTAGCCGTACCGGGACTTGTTCTTGCTTTTGGGTATTTGGCTCTTTCTCAGGAGGGGCGTTCGTTTTCATTTTTGATGAGCGATAACGGCAATCCACTATTCTTACTAATTATCGCTTATGCGGTTAGACGACTGCCTTATGTAGTTAGAGCTGCGGTTGCCGGTTTGCAGCAAAGTAATGTGACTTTGGAAGAAGCAGCAAAAAGCTTGGGTGCTTCTCCGACAAGAATGATGAGGCGAATAGCTTTGCCTTTGCTGTCTGCCAATTTATTGGCTGGTGGTATTTTGGCCTTCGCATTCGCAATGCTTGAAGTCAGTGACAGCTTAATTCTCGCTCAACAAGCTGAGCATTATCCAATTACTAAGGCAATTTATGCATTATTAAATACACTAGGCAATGGATATGAACTTGCATCGGCTCTTGGGGTATGGGCAATGGTTTTTCTTGGTATATCAATTATAGGAGCTGTTCTTCTTGCCGGTAAACGTGGGGGACTTTTCCGGATGTGATTTTTTAATAGCTATATTAATTGATTCGGTGAACAATGAAGCTCTAGATGACACTTTTGCACCTGAGGCCGAACGTATTTATTATCGGATTAGGGAACAAGAGTAGTTAAGATTAGTAAATTCCGATTTTAATTTTTCTATTTGGATGAATTTTCAAACCAAACGACATTCTGACTTCTTTGTCCTGCAACCAGAATATCATTATCTCCGTCACCATCAAGATCGGAAATCATAGTGTCATAAGCCATTTGATTTAGGCTTAGGAGGCGACGGGTGAAATTTCCAGTGCCATCATTTTCGTACCATGCTGCAACCTTTGAGCCAAAACCAACGGTACATAAATCAATGTCGCCGTCACCATCGATATCACCAAAATCTGTGGAATGTGGATACAGCATCTTCTCATCGATGATGTGTTCAGTCCAGTTAGGAGCTTCGAACCAAACGACACCAGTTCCATGGCCTCGACTAGCAAGAATGTCCACCTTGCCATCTTTGTTCACGTCTGCTGGGGCTGCATGCGTTGCACCAATTTGTTTGCCTGCATTAGGTAAAAGTTCTTTACGCCATGGCTCATGGGTATCTTTTGGAGCATAGAATACTGCAAAATAATTTCCATCTGCAAATGGTTTACCTTTAGCTCCTAGAGTCAAATCAGGGCGGCCATCTCCATTAATGTCACCAAAATCAAAATAATGGCTTCCACCCGGAGCATTATTTTTAACAATAGGAATAATTTTCCAATCGATCACATCCTCTGAGGAATTAGATGGTTTGAGCCAACAAATTGATCCTGAATAAGGGCCCTTATCTACTGTGAAGTCGTTAGCAATGAGGTCTGCTCTTCCATCACTATCAATATCGAATGAACGAATACAATGGACTCCATGAATCTGATCAGTTATCTGATGCATTTTCCATTTTGTTTTAGTCGCATTTTTGTCAGGACACTCAAGCCAGAACAGCCCCTGAACATAAGAACCCACAAAGTCTAAGTCACCATCGTTGTCTATATCATGAAGAACACAGTGAATGCATTGAGGTTTTTGCTTGGAGTCGGATTTGGCTAAGATGTTCTGTTCTTTGTATCCTGGTCCGACATACATGAGGATTTCATGCCCAGCTGAAAAGATAATTTCTTGGGTTCCGTCACCATTATAATCTGCGGCGGTGGCGGAATTTACATGAGCGCCAGTAAAAATTTCATGACGTTTCCAATCCTTAGCCTTTAACGATATTGAGGGTATTATCAGGATGACAGTGGCAAGAAATATTCGGGGTAATCGAGTTGGATCAAAATTAGTTGGGAAAAACATTTTTAATTACTTTTTCGAATTGGAATTCTTGAGTTTCTTGAGGAGGTCGTTTGTTTTTTTTAAATGTGCTTCATCTCCAGTAAACGAAACTTGCCACATATTCTTCTTGTCATTAATAATGTAAATTGCCTCAAGGGTTTTGTCCTTACTTGATAGGTAAGTTATTGTGAATACTATTCCTTTGCATTCGTAAATCGGTCCTTTTAGGTTGATGTTATCGGATTTAATTTCTTCTAATTTAATTCCTGTTGGTTCTAATTGTTTTATCAGTTCGTCTTTAAAATTCCTGGTAAACGTATCTAAAAATGTGGTGATGAATTCGTCACTAGGTTTAATTGGAATTTTGATGATCGAAAGATGGTTGTCTTCCTCAGGAAAAGTTATTTCATAGTGTGGTATAAAATTTTTAATGGTCCTCTCTACCTTTGAGTTCGCTGGGGCGTCAATTATTAGAGAGCTTTCATCCTTAGAGATTCCACAGCCTGATAATACAAGAACATGAAGGAAAATTATCAATATGTAGAATTTAATTTTCATCAATATGATCTTTAAAGTGAGATAAAATTTCTATTTATTCAACTTTAACTGATTAACTAGATTAGTTTTTATTGTGTCTGCTAACAGAGTGTTATTTTTTCCTTTACTCGTTATAACTTATTCTGGTTCAATGGAGTAATATTAAACTTCCACTCTATGAAAATCATTAATCTATTAATTGTTTGTACTATGCTGGTATTTTCTTGCCACATTAGTTCCGCGTTCGAGGTCCTTAACGGTGAAATTATCGAAATTACAGGACCCGATGATCTTGAGCTTGATCCTTCTAGTACGGTTCTTGCCGTTGATGTCTTTGGTAACGGTGACTCAGTAATTAACGACGTTGAATTCTTTACTGATAGGGCAGGCCTAGGAGCTCAGGTGACCAGTGAGGGCATAGTTGAAAAGGATGGCGTTAGTATTACTACGACTGCGACCAATACGATTGATAATTGGGCCAATGCTCAAACCTTTACGGGTAGTGATGCTGATTCGGCTTTTAATTTATCCGAAGTTATGCGTGATATCCGATGGTCACCCGCGCCTACTCCTCTTACAATTGATATTGCTGGCCTTAATAGTGGTGGTATCTATAATTTGAAATTACTTTTTAATGAGGGAGCCGACCGAGATCGCGGTTGGGATATCGCATCTAACGGTGAAATAATTGTTGATAATATCACCTCTGAGGGTGGAGATGGTTCTTGGAGCCCTGAAAATACATTTGTTTATTCCGGAGAACTTACAGCTGATGAAGATGGAAATATCGCTATCGAAATGAGAAATGACATTGGCGGAGAACCTCAAATAAGTTCGGATGGTAACCCCATTCTTCAGGGGATCGTCCTTAGTGCTAATCAGCCGAAGAGTATCATATCGTTTGTTGGTCCACTCACAGATGATGAAAGTTCTGGCATCAGTCCAGATAATGACTACACACACACAATTAGTGGGGGAGGAGTTGAGAGTGTCAACGGCGTTGATTTTGATTTGCTAAATGCAAATACAACACCTGATGATTTCTTTTGGGATGTTTCATCAGTAAAAAATCAAATTGATGATAACAACGGAACTTGGGATGTTGGTGTCAGTGGTGTGACTGGAAGCGGTCTACTAGGTTTACTTGGTTCATTTACATTCAATACTGATGGTAGCGTTGGCTCTAATCAGACATTCACTTTGAGTGGTCTTACGCCTGGTCAATATTATGAACTTCGATTGTTTTGTAGAAAATGGGATAATAGCACTCAGCGTCAGCAGACTATTGAATTTAGTTCTGGCGAAACTGTTGATACCGTGACTTTTAGTGAAGATCACCCTGAACTTGAACCTATTAATATGGAGCTTCGTGATCAGGCATATTACATCAGTTACCGCTATACAGCTGGAGAAGATGAAGAGCTGATCGTCAAATTCACTGTGGCTGATGATGAGATTCAAGGAGATCCAGGTAGTTTTCATTTATATGGTTTAACTAACCAAGTCTCATCCCCTCCGAGTGATCTTGATGCTGATGGTCTTCCTGATAGGTGGGAAGAAAAGCTTGTGGATAATCTTGAAGATTTGAATGGTAACGCTAGCGGCCCAGGACCTGGATCAGGAACTGGCGACTTTGACGGTGATGGATTGACTGACCTTGATGAGTACGAGGAAACGAAGACGGACCCAACCAAGGCGGATACCGATGGTGACGGACTCAGTGACGCAGTTGAAACCAATACAGGAACATATGTGAGTGCAACTAATACCGGAACTGATCCTAAAAATGCGGACACTGACAGTGATGGCCTTGCCGATGGCGTTGAAACCAATACGGGTGAACTCGTTGACGAGGAAAATACCGGAACTGATCCTAATAATGCCGACAC
>JACETS010000095.1 GCA_013911195.1 Verrucomicrobiales bacterium
ATATGTTCTAGTTAAGGTCTTACAACCTGGTTACTTTGCTAGAGAAAATACGAAAACTCCGATGCTTATTGCTGGAGTGACCGTTATCGTAAACATCGTTTTTTCGATAATTCTTTTTGATTCTTTGGGACATATTGGAATCGCTATCGCAACCAGCATAGCCGCATGGGTAAATGTAGCATTGTTATTATTTGGGTTAAGAAATTTCTGGAAACCAGATGCCAGATTAAAATCCAGAATGCCAAAAATATTTATTGCTAGTGCCGTAATGGGCTTATCACTTTGGATTCTTCACAAGACAATCAAAGAAATGTTCAATCATGATTTCTGGCTTAGGTTAGGTGGAGTTTCAATATTAGTGATATTTGGTATAACAATTTATTTTTTCATAGCCTTCAAATTAAAAGCTTCTAGCCTAAAAGAGCTGAAAGCAGATTTCAAAAAATCATAATCCAGAGCCAATACTAAATCTGCGATAATCATGAAGATAATTAGAACAATCAAAGAATTATCTATTCTGGAGAAATCTAAGCCCGTGATACTCGTACCAACCATGGGTGCTCTTCATGATGGGCATCGAAAATTGATTAAAGAAGGTAAATCTCTTAGCGGCAATAGTGGAACACTCGTTGTTTCAATATATGTAAACCCAATACAATTTAACAACGAAGAAGATTTAGAAAATTATCCTCGCACTTTCAATGAAGACAGTAAGGTTTGTGAGGAGGAGGGGGTAGACATCATTTTTTTGCCTACTGACTCAGAAATGTATCCAGGTCAACCTCTAACAAAGGTCACTGAAAATACACTTTCAAAAGAACTTTGCGGATTGAAAAGACCTGGTCACTTCGATGGAGTTTGTACCGTGGTAACAAAACTATTCAATATAATCAAACCTCATACTGCTGTTTTTGGAAAGAAAGATTACCAACAGTTATCAATCATTAAACAGCTTGTTAACGATTTAAATTATGCGATAGAAATCTTGCCAGTTGAAACTCATAGAGAGCCCAATGGCTTAGCGATGAGCTCAAGGAATCATCATCTTAATTTAGAGGAAAAAGAAAAAGCAGGCACCATTTATAAAGCACTGTGCGCCATGGCAGAGAGCGAGAAAACCGTTTCACAGGAAATCATTGCTTTAGGAAGATCAATCATAGAAAAAGAATCTCAAACAATTAAAATTGAGTATATAGAAATCGTGGATCGAACTCGTTTAGATAAATTAGATATCATTGACAAACCAGCGTTAGCAGCGATTGCAGTTATAGTTGGAAAAACTAGATTAATCGATAATATTGAAATTGATTTTTAGTAATATTTTTATCAACTCGCGCACAAAAATTGCTATCCAATTGCCCCTTAAATCAATAAAAGAAGTTAATGATTGAATATGATTTTGTAGTCGTAGGAACTGGTGTTTCTGGACTAAGCTTCGCTCTTGAAGCTTCTAAACACGGCAGTGTTGCGGTAATCACTAAAAGAGCCTCTGAAAATTCTAACACGGCATGGGCACAGGGAGGAATTTGTTGCGTAGCCGATGAGGAAGATTCATTCGAATCACATATTGCCGATACAGTTGATGCAGGGGCAGGACTATGCGATCACGAGGTAGTAAAAACAATCGTAGAGTCAGCTCCAAGCGCGATAGAGAAAATGGTTAACATCGGGGTACAATTTGATAAGAATTCCACAGGAAAATATGAATTAGGAAAAGAGGGCGGACACTCTCAAAGAAGGGTCCTACATTCAAAAGATACAACGGGAAAAGAAATATCTGAAAAACTAATCTGCTCCGCCAAGGAATCAAAAAATATAGAAATTTATGAACACCACTTTGCAATCGATGTTATTACGACGGAAAAATTAGGCATCTCAGGAACTAACGAAGTTGCGGGTATATATGTACTCAATGAATCAACCGGAGAAATATTAACTTTCAGATCTGATAATGTAGTACTATGCACCGGAGGATGTGGCCGAGTTTATTTGTATACAACGAATCCAAATATCGCCACTGGAGATGGTCTAGCTATGGCCTATAGGGCAGGAGCTGAAATATCAAATATGGAATTCATTCAATTCCACCCAACTTGCTTATATCACCACGAACTTAAGAACTTTCTTATTTCTGAGGCGGTCAGAGGAGAAGGAGGAAAACTAATAGGTAAAGATGGAAATGAATTCATGCATAAATATGACCCTAGAGGATCCTTGGCACCTCGGGATATTGTCGCGAGAGCTATCGATCATGAAATAAAAAAGACAGGACAACCGTGCGTGTATGTTGACATTAGACATAAATCTAGAGAATACATCGAAGACCGTTTTCCAAATATTTATAAAACTTGTTTATCAGTAAATATTGATCCCGCAATTGATCCTATTCCTGTTGTACCAGCAGCTCACTATCAATGCGGCGGAGTTAAAACTGATGTTAATGGAAAAACATCTATCAATGGACTATACGCAATAGGAGAAGTTGCATGCACAGGACTTCACGGAGCTAATAGGCTTGCTTCAAATTCTTTACTCGAAGGAGCGGTTATGGCTTTCCGAGCTGTAGAAAAAATAAATACGGAAGATAAAAAAAATAGACCGGAAAATAAAAAACTAATTATTCCTGATTGGACGAGCGGTGAAGCTGAAGATGTTGATGAATTGGTCGTCATCTACCATAATTGGGATGAAATAAGGCGCTTAATGTGGGATTACGTTTCTATTGTTAGAACAAACAAAAGGTTAAAAAGGGCCGCAACAAGATTGTTAAATTTAAGGAAAGAGGTCCAAGAATTTTATTGGAATTTCAAAATCTGTAGTGAACTTTTAGAATTGAGAAATCTCGTAGATACTGCCTCTTTAATTGTTAATTGTGCACAAAGAAGAAAAGAAAGCCGAGGACTACATTACACCTTAGATTTTCCTGACACCAAGGATTCGAAAGAAGCTGATAATACTACTATAAAATTCGAAAGGCATCCTACTACATCATTCGAATCATAAATCATAATCTTGAGATTCTGTTCTGTTTCCAAACTGCATATCGTATAGCCTTTTATATACAAAGGACTCATTCAACAACTCCTCATGGCCACCAATAGCTGTAATGCGACCATTTTCCATCACCACAATCTTATCAGCACTTAAAATAGTAGAAAGCCTATGAGCTATTGCAATAGTAGTCTTACCACTTGAAAGCTCTTTAATTGCATCCTGAATGACCTTCTCTGAACGGGAGTCAAGAGCAGACGTTGCTTCATCAAGTAAAAGAATAGGAGCATCCCTTAAGATGGCCCTTGCTATACTAATTCTTTGCTTTTGTCCACCGGATAACTTATCCCCTTTATCACCAACAACACTCTGATAACCACTTGGTTGCGATTTAATAAATTCATGAGCATGTGCCATCTTAGCTGCATTAATAACCTCTTCGTCTGTAGCTCCTAATTTACCATACCTAATGTTTTCCATTATGCTGTCATGGAAAAGAAATGTGCTTTGATTAACAACTCCAATATGATCACGAAGGGAAGACTGGCTAATTTTTCTAATATCATTACCATCAATTTTTATGGTTCCCTCAGTCGGATCATAGAATCTTAATATGAGTGAAAATAATGTGCTTTTACCTGCCCCACTCTCGCCCACTAATGCATAATTTTTTCCTGAATCAACGATAAAATCAATATCCTCAACAGCATAATTTTCGTCACCATACGAATGACTAACATTTTCAAAACAAATCTCTCCACGACATGAATTTATTTGAACTGCATTCTCTTCATCCTCAACAGAGGGAACCCTATCCATCATCTTGAAAACTTTGGCAGTTGCAGCAAGTGATTTCTGCAACAATACCGATATTCGACTCATAGTTTTTGCAGGGGGATACAACAAGACTAAACCAGCATTTAGAGCCAGAAACTTTCCAGGCCCCCCATCGCCCGGAAAAAACGCACAATAAACTAGAGCAGCCCCAACTCCAAATGAGGCAACCACTTCAACCAAAGGGCTAACAATTTCCATTGCTTTTCGCCAGCGCATTATAAAGGTCATCATTCTGGTATTAGCTACGACGAATTTATCTACCTCATAATCCTCTCTTGCATGACTCTTAACAACTTGAATTCCTGAAATTGCTTCTTGCATGACAACCATCATTTTTTCCGCTTCCTCTTCTTCTTTACCACCTGATTTTCTAACTTTTCGGCCAGCTAGAATAACCGGCAATATACACAACGGAAAAAGAACTAGAGCACAAAGAGCAAATTTCCAGTCAATATAAAAGATTGCAGCCACAGCAGAAACAATTGCTATTGGCTGTTTAATGATGTCACTTGATGCTGTTGTTAAAGTCTGTTGTGCAAGGCGCGTCTGATTAAATACGGTTTGCATGATTTCACCACCTTTACTTTGATTGAAGTAGTCAAGAGATTGCCCCATTAGCTTTCGATAAAGTTTGACTCGTATATCACTAAGGACTCGGAGACTGCACCACAACATGCAATAAGCGTTTAAGTAACCACATAACCCTCTAGCTACCATGATCATTGGTATCAAAAGAGCAACGAAAAGAATATCACTATTGAATTCAGAAACAGCTTCTGAATTTTTGATTAGAACTTCTTCGACTTTTTTAAAAGATTCTTCAGCTTTCTTAAAATCTTCTGGAGCAACCTTGTCTTTGACCTTTTGAAAATCATCTAAACTTTTACTATCACCAAAAACAACATTAGTGACGTAATTAATAACCAAAACCATTGCACCATTGACGACACCATATAGAGCACCAAAAAGAATACCTAAACCAAAACGCCATTTGTATGGTTTAAGATAACTAGCCAATCGCCGGTAAAGAACCATCATGGAACCTTCGGACAAATCGGTTTTTTCCTGATTAGATTTTGTTTTCATGAACTTGGCCTTATAAGCCAATGAAATGAACCGATAGCACGTTTATCATATCTAGTCGATGTGCCCATTAGAATAACAATTTAAGAAACCCTAATAACCTCGGATAACTTTCCATCAAGACAAACTATAAAATAAGAGGTAATTTAATATTTAAGGGAATGAATAACAACCGAGCCTAATTGATTTTAATGAAGCATTATTTTAAATATTTTTCGAGGAATTTTAGACCAAATATCATTTTTTTGGCAGCGAAGATCATTCTTTTAAAAGGTATCAGTATTTTTATTTTAAACCTTTCATTAGAGGGAAAGGAAATCAAAGAAGATACCATTTTCGATAAATGGGATAAAAATGGAGACAACAAATTACAATTCGAGGAACTGCCTCCTAATGCCCGACCCAACTTTAACAAGGCTGACAAAAATAATGACGGCACAATTTCTAGAGAGGAAGACAAAGCTTTTCGAACACGATTAAAAAGAAATACCAAATTTGAACGTTCAACGCAAAGCAACTTAATAAAAATAAAACAAAATATTTTTTACACCAAAAATGAAAACTTGAGGCAAAGTTTAGATTTGTTTATTCCTCAAAAAAGAAAAAAAGAACAGTTACCTGTAATTGTTTATATCCATGGTGGAGCATGGAAAGCTGGTAATAAAAATCAAGGCTTAAGACATCTTTCTGCTTTTGTAGAATCAGGTCACTACATTGGCGTAAGCGTTGGATACAGATTATCATCAAAATCTGAGTGGCCCAGCCAAATACATGACTGTAAAGCCGCAATTAGATGGATTCGAGGAAACGCCAAAGAATACGGCATGGATACTGAAAAAATTGGTGCAATAGGTCATTCGGCTGGTGGCCATTTAGTATCAATGTTAGGCACTACATCAGATGTTAAGCACCTTGAAGGATCCTTAGGTCAATATACAGATGAAAGCAGTAAGATTCATTGCGTAATAAATTTCTTCGGACCTTCAGCGTTTCTTGAAATGTCAAAATTCCCTAGTAGAATCGATCATGACGCCGCAAACTCTCCTGAATCACAACTCATTGGAGGAGCTCTGCAAAGTAATAAAAAAAAGGCTCTACAGGCATCACCTATTTATTACGCAAGCAAAGATGATGTTCCCTTTTTACATATTCACGGTACCAACGATCAATTAGTTCCCTACAACCAATCTGTAATATTTAATAAGAAGCTTCTCGAAAAAGGATGCAGCTCTACATTAATCACCGTAAAAGAAGGTGGACATGGAGGATTTAAAGATGAAAAAATTAAAGATCTCTCGCAGAACTTTTTTGCAAAACATCTTCGAAACTCCAAATTTGACATTAAAGATCAAACGATAAAACAATCCAACTCAACAGATTAGTCTAACCTTTTAAAATGCACAAAGGATCCAGAGCAAGGGGGGCAAGAAAACACACCCACAGTAATGACCATGGTAAAAACCAGAGAAAAAAATCTGCAAGAGAAGATGAACTTCTCGATATTCTTAAAGCTGAGGATGAAGCACTAATATTGATTTTAGACCAGGTTCAAGATCCACATAACCTTGGGGCATGCTTAAGGACAGCCGATGGAGCTGGTTGCAGAGCGGTGATTGCTCCCAAAGATCGGTCAGCCCCATTAAATGAAACAGTAAGAAGAATCGCATGTGGTGCCGCCGAAACAACTCCTTATATTCAGGTCACAAATCTCTCAAGAACCATTCAACTTTTGAAAGATGAAGGATTTTGGATAGTAGGAACTTCAGACAACGCTAACCAATCACTTTACGAAATAGATTTGAAAGGCAAAATTGGAATTGTCATGGGCGCCGAAGGAAAAGGCTTAAGGAGGTTAACAGAAGAAAAATGCGATTTTCTGGCAAAATTACCTATGATGGGCTCGGTAGAATGCCTGAATGTTTCTGTAGCTACAGGCGTATGTCTTTATGAAGCCATTCGACAAAGAAATTTACTGTAAATTAGCAAAAATTTACGAATTATTGCACTTTAGCCACGAAAATTGAAGACTTTAAATCTCATTAATAACTGATATTGAATGAGTTATCGTTTTATAAACAATTATCCTTATTCATTAAATTACAAAATATAACGTATAAAAAAATACCTATTGAGGCGTGATTTTAAGTTGTTTTTATCCAATAAAATAGGTATTACTATCCATTAGTAATTTAAATCCCCTGATACCCCCTCAGCTAAATTTTTTAAAGACATGTCAAATTCACTCATAATTATCTCTGTACTTATATTAATAGTGACAGCAGTTATTCGTTTCGGTTTCACTAAAAAAGATCTTGAGCACGAAAAAGTTGCTAGTGCCCTAACCATTGCCGACCTTGAACAAATTCAGCTCCGGCAAACAGAAATCAAAGGAATGACGACTGCCAAGGAGGAAGAGAAAAAAGAGACTGAGGATGCGGCCATTGCACAGGAAGGTGAAGAAGCCGGCAAAAAGAAAGAAGAAGGTGATAAGACTTCCAAAAAAGGAACTCTTCAAACTCAACTCAAAGCAGCTCAAGATAAGCTTGCAAAGCTAGAGAAGGATTTGGCTGAGATCGGTGAAATAGGAGACCTTGTTGAAAAGAGTCAAAACTTGCAAGCTCAGATGGCAGCGGTTCAGCAGGAAATAGCAATCACCAAAGAAAGCTATAAAGCCGCGGTCTCAAAGAGAGAGAACACAGATGAAGTGATTTCAGATTTTCGTGACACAGTCTCTCGTCAACGCGCAGGCCAAATGATTGAGGTGAATGCAAAAATTGCTCAAACTTTTGATAACTGGGGATTTGTGGTTATCAACGCTGGTGGAAATCAGGGTATAAATGCTAGGGTGAAGCTAGATGTTAAAAGAGATGATAAAGTCATTGGTAAGCTTAATATTACTAATCTTGAGCCCAATGTTAGTGTTTGCGATGTTATCTCTTTGAACGAGGGCGAAAAAATTGTTGTCGGTGATGCTGTTGTTCTAAGTGACGAAAGCAAATGGGATCCAAACAACAAGCCTGTCGTGGAAACAATTCCTGCAGGTGTGGCCCCAGCGGCCCCTCAAGATGCTCCCGCAGAGCCAAAAGCAGACGATGATCCTTTCGGTCTAGGAGGTGATGACGCACCTGAGCCAGAAGAGCCAAAAGCCGACGATGATCCTTTCGGTCTATAATTCACCTAGAAACGAAATTAATTAACACATAATTACATTAACCACCCCTCTAACTAAAAAAATCTCATGAAGAAAATATATCTTCTTATACCATTACTAATTGCAATAATAGCCTCCATTGTTTTCAGTGTACAAAACAGAACTGAACTTAAAGAGACAAGAGATGCGAGGATTAAAACCAACGATCAAATTGTCGCAGTTCTTAATGACATTCAGCAGAAAGACAATCCGGCACTGATCGCATCATACGAGGCACTTTATGCTCAAGAAGTCAGATTAGCAGAGTCCAAAGCCAACACTGACTCACATAATGTTAATATTAAAAGGTTGGACAATGAAATTGCTGGTCTCAATTCTGAAAAGGCACCAGTTGATAAGAAGATTGCTACTGCAGAGAATGCAGTCAAAGAAATAAGCGAACGATTTCCTGGTACTACATTGCAAAATGTTGCTGAAAAAATTAAGCAACTTGAAAGCGACTTAGAAACAGCGAAGCAAGATCTTGCAACGAGAAAAACTGAACTAGAAGTCGTTAACAAAAAAGTAGCTGCCAACGAAGTTAGAATTGAAAAAGCTGAAAAAGTTCAAACTGATCGATTATCAAATATTGGTAGAAATGCCACTGAAGGTTTAATAACTGCAGTCAACAAAGATTGGGGATTTGTACTCGTAAACATTGGTAAAGATCAAGGTGTTCAAGGAGACTCAGAGCTTATTGTTCAGCGTGATGGAATCAGAATCGGAAACTTGAACGTAGTTTCTATTCAACCAGGGCTCACTGTGGCCGACATTAATCAAAAAGGATTGAGCGGTTCTGTAGAGCCAGGTGACAAAGTTATTTTTGAAAATATTGGTGAATAAAATTAATTCTCTTTTAATACGATGACAAAATCTGTAATGAAATTATTGGTTGGACTAATAAGCTCATTGATTGTTGTTATTAGTTTTTGCGGTTGTGAAGCAACTCAAGTTGGCAACTGGGACGGTAGTGGAGTTGATAGCGGACTGAGCAACTTACCTCAGGCTCGCCACGAGGCTTGGGAGAGCAATGCCAGATACGGTAACCTACCTCAATCTAGATAAATCAGGAGTCCTTAAATCCTTTATTATCCTTTATTAAAAAAAGCACACCATGTTCGGTGTGCTTTTTTAGTTATAAAACCTACTATTAGACAGTCATTATTTCCTTTTCCTTATTATCAACGTGCTGATCAATTTCTTTAACGAATTTATCAGTTAATGTCTGCACCTCTTTTTCCATAT
>JACETS010000096.1 GCA_013911195.1 Verrucomicrobiales bacterium
CTCAATAACTTTATTTGCATTAAACTTTCTTGGAGACGGGCTCAGAGACGCTCTAGACGTAAGGGCCTCAAAAGATTAAAAACAAAGAAAAATGTCTCTCTTAGAAGTCAACAACCTTAAAACATACTTCCATACTCGTAACGGAATCGTGAGAGCCGTGGACGGCGTTTCATTCTCAGTCGACAAAGGAAAGAATATCGGCATTGTAGGAGAGTCAGGATCAGGAAAATCTGTCAGCTGTTACTCGCTTCTCGGATTACTTCCCATGCCCCCTGCAAAAATCGAAGCTGGTGAGGCAATTTTCGATAGATCCACAGATTTACTCAGCTGCGGTGAAAAGGTTCTTCGTACGATTAGAGGAAAAAGAATCGGCATGATTTTTCAAGACCCGATGACCTCTCTTAATCCATATATGAGAATAGCAGATCAAATTATTGAGCCCCTTTGCCTGCACATGAAAATGGATAAAGAAAAGGCATTAAAAAAAGCTATTCATTCCCTAGATGAAGTTGGCATACCTGAGCCCGATAACAGGATAAACATGTATCCCCATGAATTCTCAGGAGGAATGAGACAACGAGTAATGATAGCCATGGCGCTGATCACTAATCCAGAAATACTGATCGCTGACGAACCGACTACGGCGTTGGATGTGACCATCCAAAAACAAATCTTAGACCTCATTCAGACACGTCAAAAGGAATTAGGAACTGCAGTGATATTCATAACTCATGATCTTGCTGTCATCTCAGAAATCTGTGAAGAGGTCAACATTATGTACGCAGGTAGGATAGTTGAGAAAACAGATACGAAATCTCTCTTTAGAAATCCAAAGCACGCGTATACTCGGTCACTGTTGAAATCAATTCCAGCCAATCAAGTGAAGGGAGAAAAACTTTACACGATTCCGGGACTACCGCCTGACACCTCTCAAATAATTAGGGGTTGTGCTTTTAGAGAAAGAAATCAAATAGGTGACCAAAACGAATGCTTAACTAATTCAAGACCCGAATTTAAAGAAATTGAACCTGATCACTGGGTACAGAATTGTCCAGGCTGCCTATCATAAAATTCATATAATGCCTTTTCTAGAGATAAAAAATATAAAAAAACACTTCCAAAAGAAAAAGGGAGGCCTTTTCTCCAATTCTTTTGATACGGTAAAAGCTGTAGACGGTGTCAGTATTCAAATCGAAAAAGGTGAGATTCTTGGACTCGTTGGCGAATCGGGCTGCGGCAAATCGACCCTCTCAAAAACAATCATGCAGTTAATCCCACCAACTGAGGGAGAGGTGATTCTAGAGAACGATAGCCTGACCACACTCAATGCTGAAAAAGTACGCAAGCGTCGCCTAGACTTCCAAATGATTTTTCAGGATCCTTACGCATCTCTAAATCCGAGAATGACAGTTTGGTCGACACTGAAAGAAGCGATCATCACTAGACATGGAAAACTCAACCACAAAGAACTTGAAAACAAAGTTACCATTTTAATGGAAAGGGTTGGGTTGGATCAAAAATTTATGCGGAAATACCCTCATGAATTTTCAGGCGGGCAAAGACAAAGAATTGCCATTGCTCGAGCCCTTGCCCCTGAACCAAAGCTTATTATTGCTGATGAACCTGTTTCTGCACTCGACGTATCTATTCAATCACAGATCCTAAATCTCTTAAAGGATTTGGTCGATGAACTTGAGCTCACCATGCTTTTCATCTCTCATGACCTCAGTGTAGTTCGATATATAGCTGACAGGATAGCCGTTATGTATTTTGGAAAAATTGTTGAAACAGGCGAAGCTGAATCGTTAATGGATAATCCAAAACACGAATACACAAAGCAACTTTTAAATTCGGTACCAAAAATTTCCGTTCATTAATAAAATGAAAAGAAACAAATTTTTAAATGTTCTCGCACGAACACTGTTTCTAACTTTTTTTATAGTTGTTGATCTAAGAGCCGAGGAATCTGAAAAAAAAGAACTTGAGAAGGAAATGTTATCCATTTTTCAAAAATGGAGCAACGCAATGAATGAGGGCAATTTAGATGTGTGGCAACAAACAACCGCCACCTTTCGCAAAGTTGGAATTCGCAATATGATTGTTTCCCAAAAGAAAAAATGGCCTGAATCATTATTTGAAACTCAAGTATCCCCACCAAAGGTTGATGCGATGAAAAAAGCTAAACTAATGATCAATGGGCCAACCGCCCAATTAGTTTATTTTGGAAAACCAAACTTTGGAGAAAATGAAGAAGTTGAGGTTCCAGAAGGTCTTCTTTTTCTAATGTTTGTTAAAGAAAAAGAGCAATGGAAATTTGGAACCTCTAGATTTATGAGTCTTAACAATACGGAGGAAATAACCGCTGCAGCACAATCAGGCGACTTTTCTTTTTTGGACACCCCGCAATTTAGACCGCCTAGCAAAGCCCCCACTATCCCAAAAATTTCTCCAATCCCTGAATTAGTTGGATACATTGAAATTATTTCAATTGGTTATGAAACAAGAGTGAAGGTCGAAGAGAGATCGACACACATGGTTATTGATAACGTCCATAAAGGTCTAATACTCGGAGGGCTAAAAAACGGTGTGAACCAATTATTTGTGGAAGCTCGCGAAATTAGAGGAAGACCAAATAAAGGCAAAAGTAAGCCTCTCCTGGAAATTAATGTTTACAAAAAATCTAATCTGAAGAAAAACCCTCTTAAACTTCTTTACAGTACGGGAAAAATGAAAAATGGAGGCAAAATGAAAATCATAGTCAGAGGTGACGTCTAGGGATTAAGCTCATCACTTATTACTAAACTCATAACCTTAAGTAGTTGGGCATTTTTATGATAATCTATTTTTTTAGGAGTATCAGCTGAGGTATATCTTAAGCTACCAGTATCAGATATCTTGATAATTGGATATCCACTATTTCGGAATAAAGATAGCCCACTGAATGCCTCCAATTGATTGTTATCTAATAAGACTTTATGAACAGGTAAATCAAAACTTTTTACAAAACCTGAAATAATCGAACCCATCGAATCATGTGAAAATTCGTCTCCTATGAGAGCAATAAAATCACCCTTCTTAGGAAGATTGATATCAAATTCTTGTATAGAAGATTGACTATTTTCCTCTTCAGAAAAAAATCCAAGTGACCCGATCTCAATAACACCAATAATTTTTTCCGATGGCCGTTTTGATTTTTTGGCAACATAAGAGGATCCTAATATTTTCTTTCCATTCACATCCGGATAACTGGATGGAAATGCCACGAATCTAAGAGTTCTCGCGTTTTCGGTATTAACAAAGTATCTTGCCAAACCGAGCATCATAGAAATTTGCGAAGCACCAGAATGGGCACCGAGACCAACCTCTGGAGAGCTGAAATTTGAAATGATCAGCAATACCTCGTTGGCAGTTTTTTCGCCAACCAACTCAGCCTCTATCATACGGTAGCTTTTATTATCTCCAAGAAATGTAATTTTAGGTCTGTATCCAATATTTTCTTCACTGAGTTCAGATTCGATCCATTTAGCAGTAACTCTAGTTTGATCCGCATTATTCCAGGGCCTTGGCCCAATATCAGTTGTTTGCCTTTTTACCCAAGATCTAAGCTCTTCAGGTGTGGATAGAACATTAACATTAAGAACGGAACGCCCTCCTTCTCGAGGCTTTGAAGCAGGTGCATTAAATGAATAAATGAGAGAAAACGCCCCAATAAGTGTAATTCCCAAAGGCACTGCAACCAGACAAAGCTTTATTACGTTGGACTGCTTCATTAACCCCTGAAATAATTAAAAATACTATTGTTGATTGAGTGCCTCAAAAACGGTTTTCGCTGCTGTTTCATATGCACCTGGTTGAGCTAATGGACTAGTTACTTTTTTTAGATTTTCTGAAAGCGTATGCCTCTCATCTTTAGAAACGATGAGTCTTAGAAGTTCAGATGAAATTTTTTCAGAATTTGCATCAAATTGTAGAAATTCTCTTACGAGTTCTCTACCAGCTAGTAAATTAGCCATACCAAGAAAATTAACAGCTATTAACCCTTTTGCTAAAAAATAGGTTAAATTTGAAACTTTATAGACTAGACAATAAGGCAGACCAAGAAATGCAGCCTCAAGAGTAGCTGTGCCAGAAGCAACAGCACCGCAAGATGCTCTAGACATTAGTTCGTTAGCGTTTCCTAAGCTCACTTTACAAGGAACTTCTTTTTCCAACGCCATTGCTTTCATTCGTTCTGCACACTTCTCGCTCGCAGCAGAAGCTTCAAAATGAATATCTGGCTCTATCTTTAATACATCCTTGGCCGCATCCAGCATAACAGGAAAAATTTTCTCAATTTCTCTGTCTCGGCTTCCAGGAAGAAGCGCGACGACGTTATCATCTCTTAGATTTTGATCTCTGAGGTCAGCCAAAGTCTCCGCAATTGGGTGACCGACAAATCTAGCATCTAGGCCAGACCCTTCAAAAAATGTCACTTCAAAAGGAAAAAGACAAAGCATACAATCAATGTTTATAGCCATACGCTTTATGCGACCACGCTTCCAAGCCCATACTTGAGGACTAATATAATAAACAATTTTAGTATCAATTCCTCTCTGTCTAATAGCCTCAGCAAGCCTCAGATTAAACCCTGGATAATCGACAAGAATAACTACTTCAGGATCTAAGTCCTCGATCTCCTGAATCACTTTATCGAATAATCTTTTGAAATAACGATATTTTTTAATGACTTCCCAAAATCCAACCACTGCAGACTCACCAATCCAATTCTGAACTCGGTTAGAATAATTTGCCATGGCCGGACCACCCATACCGTAAAATTCAATTCCCTCACATAAATTAATCATTTCAGACATCAAACCTGACCCGTGATTATCACCGCTGACCTCCCCAGCAACAATGTAAGCTTTGATATTCATGTTATTTGATCTACTCTTTACTGTTTCCAGATTCGATAAGATCAGTAATTTCAATTGCAAGATCAAGCGCCGCTGTTGCCTCTTGTCCAGATACTGCAGGTCGTCGACCAGCAGCCGAACACTCAACGAAAGCTTCTAGTTCAAGTTTTAGAGGTTCATCCTTTTCGACTTGGACAGGCTCAACTTTGATCTCCATTCCATCCTTCCAATAGAATTGACCTTCCTGGGCCTGATAATCAAGAGAGAGATAACTATCACCTTCGAAAACTCTCAACTTACGCATCTTTTCCGGTGAAATACGGCTTGCAGTAATATTGGCCACACACCCTGATTCAAAGCGTATTCTTGCGTTGGCAATATCTTCTCGATGAGTCAAGACGGGCACACCGACCGCGTCAATGCTTTTGACTTTTGATTTAACCAAATGAAGAACAATCTCCAAATCATGAATCATCAAATCTAAAACAACACCAATATCCATTGACCGATTAGGAAAAGGAGACAAACGATGAACCTCAATAAAACGAGGATCCTTTAACCTTTCCTCAATTTCTCCAAGTACTGGATTAAAACGCTCAATATGGCCAACTTGCAAAACACATCCCTTCTCGGCAGCTAAGTTAACCAATATTTGAGCATCATCAGTGGTATCAGCTATAGGTTTTTCTATAAGCACATGCTTGTTGTTATTTAACAATAACTCTCCTATTGATCGATGAGTACTCGTAGGAGTTGCAATTGAGACTACATCAACAAGATCGATAAATTCTTCTATCGAATTCGAAACCTCACCACCATAGGAGCTTACCATTGACTCTGCAGCTTCCTTATCCGTATCATATACGGCAACCAATTCAGCAGTATCAATCTCAGAGTATATTCTAGCATGATTCTTACCAATGGCACCTACACCAATGACTCCAGCTCTCATTTTATTACTCATCGTTTGATTCTATTTTTTATTCTTTGTATGCGTAAACGGTAACTCCATTCCTCTCAGCACTAATTTCAATTTCATTTTTTCCCAGGAGTAAGGTCTTATTAGCTTCAACAATAATTGCTGACACTGAGGAGGAGGCAGCAGTCTCAATGGTATCAGGTCCAATACATGGAACATCAAATCTTAAATCTTGATTAGGCTTGGAAACTTTTACCACCACCGCATCACCTCGCCCAAGTTCTCCACCTCGATTTATTGCCTTATTAGTCCCCTCAAAGGCCTCAACAGCCAATACAGTTCCCTTCTTCACGACAACGGTTTGCCCAATATCCAAACGGCTCATCTCCTTCGCTATTTTAAAACCGAAAGCAGCATCTTCAATAACCCGTTTGCCAGGTTTAGGACCACATACATGCCCACAATCAGGTAATAAATCATCCAGAAAAGTAGTTGCTGGTAATAACTCGATGCCACTTTTGGCAAGCTCCTCACCGATACCATTAAATATGGATTCTGCATTTCTCTCCTTGAGTCTTCCAAGAAGCATCAAAGTCTTCATATCAGGCCTCAAATCAAATAAGTTTTTCGGAGCAATCTGGCCAACCATTACCGCCTTAGTAATTTTATGCTGTTCGAAAAATTTAATCATTTTACTGAGCTGGCCAACCCTCATCCATGAAACTTCATCAGCAATTTCTTCAATAGAAGGATCCGTTTCACCCTCAAAAGCAGCAGCGACTAGGCTATTTACACCTTCTGAACGGGCTCCTTGAGCAAAAATAGCGGGATAAATACCGTTTCCGGCAATTATTCCAATAGCTTCATGTTCACTCATTACTGACCAAAAAGCGATAACTTTGACTAAATGTCCAACTGAAAAAGATTCACAAAACGAGATCTCTCAATAAAGTAGGACCTGTGAGTACAAGTTATCAGGTCTTTGCACGTAAATATCGGCCCCTATCATTCAAGGATATCCTTGGACAAGATCACGTTGTCAGAACTCTGGCCAACGCTATTGAACAGAACCGACTTGCTCACGCCTACCTCTTTGTCGGACCCAGAGGAACAGGAAAAACATCAACAGCCAGAATACTAGCAAAAGCACTTAATTGTGAAGGCGGTCCAAAGGTTGATTTTGATCCTAACGAAGAAATATGTAAAGAAATTGCAGAAGGCCGATGTCTTGACGTTTTGGAAATTGATGGAGCAAGTAACAATGGCGTCGAACAGGTCCGTGAACTTCGAGATAATGTTAAATTTGCTCCATCCAGTGGTAAGTATAAAATTTATTATATTGATGAGGTGCACATGCTTTCGAACGCAGCATTTAATGCCCTCCTCAAAACACTCGAGGAACCTCCTGAACATGTGAAGTTCATTTTTGCTACAACCGAAGCCACCAAAATATTACCAACTATTATTTCAAGATGCCAAAGGTTTGATCTAAGAAGAATTCCGACAAAGGTCATCGCAGAACAGCTTAGCCACATAGCGAGTGAAGAGGGAATTAACTTGGATCCAATAGCCGCCACTGCCATAGCAAAAGGAGCAGACGGTGGAATGCGAGACGCTCAATCTATGTTAGATCAACTAGTGGCGTTTTGTGGAGAGAAGATTTCAGAATCAGATGTTCTAGAAGTTTTTGGTTTTACAGGTATTGAAACAATCACAGGTCTCGGGTCTTCAATCATTCAGAAAGATACGGTCAAAGCCTTATCAACTATTTATGAACAATCAGAAGCAGGTAAAGAGCTAAGCCAACTCCTTACTGATTTAATTTCCCACTTTAGATCAGTCTTGGTATTTCAAGTTGATCCGTCGGGTGCCTCGAAGGAACTGACACAAGAAATCATATCTCGAGTCGAATCCCAATCACAAATTATCCAAACCGGAAAGTTGATAGAACTCATTGATCACTTTGCGACGGTAGAGGGGCGAATGAAATGGTCCCCAAATAAAAGACTTCATCTAGAGGTAGCTGTTATCAAAGCGGTTCAAATACTGGATCAGACAAGTATCGATGATGTTATTGATACCATTGACGATATTCTAAGTGGCGCTCCAGCACCTGAAAAAACACCACAAATTAAGAAACCTATCCCTATCAAACATGAGGAAACGGCAAACACAAAAATAGAAAGACCCTCGCAGGAAAGCCCTCAAAAAGTTGATAACCCGGTTAATCAAAACACTGAAAATCAAGCTATCCCCGAGAAGACTCCAGAATCAAGACCGGAACCGAAAGATCTTACAACCGATTCAGAACCATCAGGAGATGACACTTGGTCGGCCGTTATTGAACATATAAGTAAAGTGAAACCACTAGCTGCTGACTCTGCTGCAAGAGGGATCTTTTACGAAGACGATGGAAAACAATTCATCGTTGCGATGTCTCCTGAAGAAAGCATCGCAGAGGGAATGATCACTAGCGAGAGAATTAAACCAGTAATCGAAAAATGCTTAACCTCGATGCTTGGAGCTAGAAAATTCAAAGTCATACTAAAGGAAGGAATATCCGTTCCAGAACCTCCACCTCATCTTGCCGAATTTGAAGAGGAAACCGAAAAACCTGCAGAAGAAAAATCAACCACTTCACCACCTCAAGACTTAGAAGAAAATAAAGTTGAGAAAGAAGAGCAGAGTGATGATATTTATAATGACCCTCTCATTAAAGAGGCCCTCGAAGTCTTCGAAGCTGTAATACGTGAAGACTCATAACTAATTTAATCTTAATATAGAAAAATGAATATTGCCAAAATGATGAAACAGGCCCAGCAGATGCAGGGCAAGATGCAGAAAGTTCAAGCCGAGTTGGCTGAGAAAGAAGTCGAGACAACGACAGCCGGTGGAAAGATTGTCGTTAAAGCGACCTGTGCGGGTGATATAACTTCAATCAAGATTGACCCTCAAGTCATTGATCCAGAGGATTCCGAAATCTTAGAAGACATGATTCTCCTTGGAGTAAATCAAGCAATCGGTGAAGGTCGTAAAGTAATGGAAGAGGAAATGGGTAAAATTACTGGTGGTCTTGGATTAGGCGGCATGCCTGGTCTAATGTAAATGGCCCTGGTTTAAAATAACTACTCTTTCTCGGAAATCTCTATGCTTGGAGGCTTTCTTCTCCAATAGGCTGCTAGTAAACTCCCTATTATACAGTGGTATACTGCAGAAATAGCGCAGGGAGCAGCAGCAGACAAAGATACATGCTTTTTTGCTAACTCACTGCCTAGACCAGAGTTTTGCATTCCGACTTCAATCGAAACAGTTCTTCTATAATCTTCAGAATAGCCTAATAACTTTATTATCAAATATCCTAGAACAAATCCGCCCAAGTGAAGAAGAAGGACTGATAGAAAAAGATTAATACCTGCAGCAATAATTTTATCCTTATTGAGGCCGATGATACAGCTCACAATAAGGACAATTACAATGACGGAAATTAGAGGCGCTA
>JACETS010000097.1 GCA_013911195.1 Verrucomicrobiales bacterium
AAGAAATCCATTGTTTAGCAGGACTGGTAAAGCCCTTCGCAGGATAATTTATTGGTTAAGCCAAATTTCATCGAGTAACGAACTCGGAAATCCAGATTTGAACATTCAGAAGAATGGTCATTCTAAGCTTCTCAGAGATGCCCGCTCAGGTTTAAATGTAGCACTCTTGGCTTTTCCTCAAGGCATGGCTTATGCGTTAGTCGCAGGATTGCCGATTCATTATGGTATTACTTGTTCAATAGTGGCGGCTATAGTCGCGCCTATTTTTTGTTATTCGCGTTACCCAATATTGGGGCCGACGAATGCAACGGCCTTCATGATATTTAGTTATTTTTTGATTTATCCTGATTCTTCTCAGGCTGTTTCACTAATGCCTCTTCTCGTATTAATGGTGGCGTTAATTCTTCTCATGGGCTCATTTTTTAAGGTCGCTGACCTAGTTCAATATGTTAGCCGTGCTGTTATAATTGGGTATATCGCTGGAGCTGCCCTATTGATTATCGCGAATCAATTGAATCATGTTTTTGGAATAGATACTGAGAAAGAAGCGAGATCCTTTTTTACAATACTGTTCGGATTGTTTGAAAGGTTGGATGAATCTAATTATGCAACAATGCTATTGGGTATAGGAACCATGATTAGTTATTTTGTTCTAAGAAAAACAATGAAGGCACTGCCGACATTTGCGATCACGCTTCTTTTGGCAACGGTCGTTAATTATTTTCTAGGTGACAATTTATCAATTGAAACGTTCAAAGGGAAACAGGAAGAGGGGACATTTTTGCCAGACTGGAGTGTTTTTCATAGCCCGTCTGACCTTATTGATAAGGTTTGGGAATTATCGGGAGTCGCAATGGGATTGGCGTTTTTAATTACACTTGAGATTTCAGTCGTTACTAAATCAATTGCCTCCAGGACAGGTGACTCTCCAAAATTAAACAAAGATATTTTTGGCTCAGGAATGGCTAATATTGGTTGCGCCTTTCTCAGCGGAATGCCTGCTTCAGGTTCGCTTACTCGGTCAGCGCTAAATCTATCTAGTGGCGCCTCTGGAAAACTTTCCAGTGTTTTTTCAGGATTGATATGTGCAATAGGAATTTGGATATTATCCATTAGCTACTTTATTGGATATATCCCCAAATGCTCACTTTCTGCTCTCGTCATTGCTGTGGCATTAAGTTTATTCGATTGGAAACAAATCATAGTATGTTTATGGGCGACTCGTTCTGATGCCTTTACATTTTTAATAACTTTTGGGTCAGCATTAATAATGCCTCTTCATGTTGCCATATTTATTGGTGCTGCCACGGCGGTTGCTCTTTTTCTGAGAAAAGCGGCACGTCCAGAATTGGTTGAATATGACATGGGATCTTCTGGACAATTAAATGAGCTAAAGTCTGGAGAATCCAGAACCTCTCCAGCCATTTCTATTGTTCATGTTGAAGGGGAGCTTTTCTTTGGTGCGGCAGAGCTCTTCCGTAATCAAATAAAATCCACGGCCAGTGATCCGAATTTGAAAGTTATTATACTTCGAATGAAAAATGCTCGGCACCTAGATGCGACCAGCGTAATTGCTCTTGAAGAGTTAGTTACCTTCCTTCGCGGGGAGGGTAGGGAACTTTTAATAAGTGGTGTCATGAAAGAAGTTTATAAAGTCCTTAAAAGCTCTGGTGCTGTACAATTTATTGGAAGAGAAAATATATTTCCCGGTTCAATAAGTAATCCCAATCTAGCTACTAAAAATGCTTTAAAGAGAGCACAAGAAATAATAGGTTCTTCCGATATTGACGTTAGAATATATCATGACCCGTCTCGCCCCACAGAGTGAATAAATTTTAGTTTGTCGAGTAGGCGCTTATGCCAATATTACTTCTCAAAAGTAGAATTTTTTCAAATTTTGGGTTTGGGTCAATATGATGAGAAGAAAGTGCGCTGATTGCTTCAGTTTGGTCCTCAAGAATGGATTGATTAATGGTTCCGTTTTTCAAATCAACAAAATACATTGTAGCGCCTTTATCACCGCCATTAAAAAACTTCATTAGTTTATCGTTGTTTATGCGAACGCTGTAACCATGCTGATCGATTTGGGATTTATCAGCTGTTGGGCTAATGATGAATTTTTTTTCCGCAAGATTTGCAATAATAAATTTGTGACTAGGAAAGCAAAGTATATCATTTTCTATAATTACTTGATTTCTATCAACCGGAATACCGGTTCCAATTTCGAATCGATAGTTTTTATCCTCTGGTTTGAGGACTACATAGACCTCCTGATTGTTCTTATTTCTAGTTAACGCCAGTAAATATTTTCCATGGCAACTAATCATTTCATGATTGTCAGCTAGCCTCATGGCTTTTTTACCATTTAAAAAATAACTGTATAAGTTTCGCTGCCCTCCCTTACGGTCCCTTGTCTCTAAAACAACTCCTTCATCAAAGAATTGGGCTTTATCTATAAATAATCTTCTGACCATTATCCCTTTGGCTATAGGCTGTCCCCATTGCCCTGGGTCATTGCTGGCATATAACTCATATTCGCTTATCATTCCGTTGTTGTTGATGATTACGGCTGGCAAGTATCGCATGGTGCTGAATGATGTTTTGTTGCCAAGGTCCAACTGAATTTCATGAGGGTGTGGAGGAATTTTTCCTATCCATTGTGTGTGCCACCAAGTGCTTGGATTGCCATCAAAAACATTTTTAAGTTCTGTATTCATTCGGGACTTCGGTTCATAGCTGTCAGTGTAATGTGCTCTCCATTTTGAACGGTCGATATTCTCTCCATTTTCATCACCAAGGTTGATTTCCGCGGCCGAGGACCAACCCATTCCATTGACTTCAGATTTCATAACTAATCTTATGTATCTTGCTTCGACTTTGTTAAATTTGATTTCGTAGAACCCTTTACCAACTAATTTTCCATCCGAATAGTTATTACCATCATTGGTGATATTTACGTCGTAATCTTCGATGAGTTGACCAGTTCTTGGTTCGATTTTCAAGTGCCATGGGGCACGGCCCATTGAAGTTTGAAAAACATTAATTATTTTTCCATCCCATTGAGGTATTGTGTGGTTTCCATAAGCCACCCTGCGTTGCCATAATCTTTTTCCGTTAGAAGGATCAAATGCAAAGAGCACTGTCCTTTTATCATGCAATAAACCAATACTGCCACACTTTAACAATAAGTTGGCTTCTGGGGGTACTTTTGTTTGCCACAACATTTTCCCATTCTTGCCATCGAAAGCTACTGCTTGCCTTTTTTGACCACTTCCAGTTAAGAGTAGCAATTTATTGTCAATGATTTGAAACGCAGGTTGTATGGCATTGATGAATCTTCTCCACTTTACTTGCCCCTTGGCGGAGATTTCAACGCATTCTAAAACTCCATCACTTAGAATAAATGCATGATCGCTTAGCAAAGACTTGTGAGGTGCTCGGATGATAGTTGCATTGCTCCTCATTAAAGACCATTGCCGTTTAAGATTATAGGATAAATTTTGCGTATCTGTAGAAGCGTCGGGATTAATGGGTTCTGATACAGCGATGTCTCCTCCGCTAGGATTGTCACTAATTATATAAATAGATCCTTTATCGATTCGAAATGAAAGGGGTTGGCCGACATCTGAGTTCCATTTAATTCTGTTTACTATGGCCCCGTTTGAAGCATTAAATTGGGTTAGCCCATATATATCCGCTAAATAGATTGAGGACCCAATCATCTGAGATCGACCGATTATATTGTCTGGAATTTTTGTATGCCAGGTCGTTTGACCAGTTTTTAGATTGACCGCAGCCAATGAAAATTGTCCCCTTAAAATAAGATTATCTTGATCTCTTCCTAGATACTCAATTCCTAGTGTTAAAGTATTTTCCCATACAATCTTTCCAGTTTTTGCCTGCAGTGCAAAAGTTTTCCCGGAGTCCTTAGTGATACAAATAACAAGATCATCAAAAAGTATAGGTTGACTCCCTAGTGCTCCTGAACCAGGGCCGGGACTAGTGTTGTAGTAATGGATCCAGTCGGGTTTTCCATCCCGAGGGTCACATTTTGCAATGAGGCCCGCATTACTATTAACATATATTGAACCACCGTGTAGACTGACTCGATTACCAAAATTTCTAACTTCCTGACGTGATTTTTCGAGATTGGCAACAATATCGCTAGACTTTCCGGCCTCTGCAATTGTGCTTGTCCACAGTGAGGACTGAGTCGCTTCTTCAATGCACGCTAACTGTAATCTCTGACCTCCATTGGAATTCCAGATTAGTTCGTAAATTAGTCCATCAGAAATCACAGGGTCACTTATTGGAATGATGTTTTGGTTTTTGCCTGTACCAAATCCAAAATCATCATGCAGCCATTTCCCTTTTCCTGAGGATAAATCAAACGCGGCTATTCCTTGAGGCATTGCCATGAAGCCCCAGCGAGAGTAAATGGTTTGATCTTTTATTTTTGGTGTGAAGTAGCCAGGTAGAATATTTCGTTTTGATTGATCGCCGTTCATAGGTAGGCGTGGTTGAGACCATAGTGCATTACCTAGATTGTTGGTGTCATAAAGTGCCAGATGGTTACGGCTAGAGACCAAAATTTGATTGTTAATTATTTGTGTGTCAAGAACCATGCCCCCAGGATGGCCTCCTCCAAACCAAGGTGAGACTGCGGGAATTTGGATTTTCTTTTGAATTAATCCACTCAATGGTTCAGCTTTTGGTGAACCTTTTTTTTCAGGGATTGATGATAATAATTTTATTCCAAGTTCGCTGGCTTTGAGTTTTTCACTCATCCAAATCATTTCAAAATCAGGGTCGGTATTATCGATTTCTTCACTTAAAGCGATTTTATCGCCTATCATCGAAAGAGCAGCCCATTTTCCAGTTTTAGAATACTGAATAATTTTTGGGTCATTAGCATGATTTAGAAGATCTTCAAAACTTCTCAATGCTGCAAGGGCATGACCAGCAATTAGATCACGGTTTGCAGCTCTTAAAAGAGTTTTATGTGCACTAGTTGACCAAGGATACCTTCTGAACAATTCAAGGGCACGTTGATTGGTAAAGTCAGGTTCTAAGTTTTCGCGTTTGAATGACCGTTCTTGAACTTTTCTAAGTTCTCCGAGCTCCTTATCAGGAAAGCTTTGCAGGTGTAGATCTAATGCCAAAGATGCATCTAGGATTCCTGTCATATCCCTCCATGGGACAATTGATTCGGGTAGTAATGATACACCTATCAGTCTGTCTATCTGTCTAGCACCTCGAGATATTGGCTGTTCTATGACTTGTTGCCAGCGACCGTCTGGATCGTCAGGCGAAAGGTCTGGCATTGGACTTCCCTCAAGTGGTTTTAGAAGAGGTTGAGGAAGCTTTCTGAAGTCACTTTCAAGTATTTCTTTCAGACGAACCCATCGTTCCCTTGTCCAAGGATCAGGATGATTTGTGTCCTTGTCTTTTTTGAGTTCTTCGAAAAGGTCTCGAGTCGTTGATAGACCAAGTAAATTATGTGCTCTGGCTCTTGTTGATTTCCAGTACAGGTCGTATGGATTACGATTTGCGATATCGTCATGATTTTCAGCGGCCACAAATAAATTCCTATCAGTTATTTGCTGTGTGAGGCCTTTAGATATGATTTCCCTGTATAATGGGGCATTTGCTGAAATGTGACCGAGTTTTTCAAGGCTGGCTATTCTGGTAGTGACGTACCTCATCCACCTTGAATTTGTATTGTTGCGGTCACCTCTTTCGTAAATTTTCTCTAGGCATTCGATTGTTTGAGAAATGTTTCCTGGATCTGATTCGATAAGATCTTTTAAATATCTATTACCGGTTTCACTGTCGTTGTTATTATAGGCATGGTCTGCTAATTCCCAGAGTTGGTCATTGGCTTGTGATTCAAGGCTTAAGCCAATCCAAGTAATAAATATTGAAAGATAGAATAACATTCTCATATTAGAATAATTCTACGGGCCTATTGTTAGCATCAGTGATGCGGGCCCTTACCCACCACTCGTTCTCAATATTTGCGCTTTTGATTAAAATTCTGTTTTTCCCTTTTTTTAATTTTATTTTGATATTCTCTAGAGTGGCAACGCAGCTTTGTCTGTGAAGATATGGAGCTATCGCTTCGGCAATCTTTTCACCGTTAAGCCAAACCTTAAATGCATCATCTCCATCCAAGCTTAACAATAATTCCTGATCCTTTGAATATGTGAAATCCGACACTGCATAGGCAATGGAAAATGTTCCAGGAGGAGGAAGAAGTGGGCCCATTAATAGCATTCCATTTGTTTTATTAACACTGGCTTCGGACCATCCTATTTCTCGCTCTATTGCTTTTTCTCCATCCCTTCTCTGATTGCCTTGTAGTGCCCATACATATTTTGATGGGTATGTTTTTTCAAAATCAATGCTCTTCTCGGGTTCCAATTCTTCTGCAAAAGCTTTGTGCTCTTTGTCATTAAGAAAAGTGCCCAAAACCATCCATTTGGAAACGTAACCTTGTCTCCTTGCAACGTTGGCCACTCCATTATCAGGAGCTATGCTACCTAGTGCTTCAGCAACGGCCTCTCTCCGAATAGTATCCAAACCACTGAGTGCTTCTCCCAGCATTGCTAAGGCAGGTTCAAAATCATCAGCATTTCCCGCGTGGCCCAGTAACTCAAATGCTGTTTTTCTAACTACAATATCAGTGTTTACGAGCGCATCCTCCAAGTATGATACTAATTCGCCAGTAGGGGCGTCTTCAAGTGGAGCATCCATGAGAGCATTCATTGCTGCCAATGAAACTCTATTTTCTTCATCCTTAATTGTCTCTTCGAGTAGGTCATAGAGGTTGGCTTCTTGGCAGTGACTTAGACAGCGTATAGATAGTTCTCTTATGTCTGGATCATCATCTTTAAGGTAATTAACAAAAAAATCTAGATTTGAATCTGGATTCATTTCCTTGGCCCCGAGAGCAATCATGACCGCTTCTAAAGTTTCTGGGGTTGTTGAATCTTTTATTGAAAGGCGCAATTTTTTACCTAGTTGAGGGTCCTGTAAAAGATGGGTAATGACACGGGCAGATACAAAAATTGCAGGATCTCTGCCCGTTATGATTAAATCACTAAGTGAGTTTGTGAGGTCTTCTTTTTTATTTTTGGAAAGAGCAGAAATAATAAATGAGTAATTAGGTTCATCCATGCCTGTTTGCTCCAACAGGCCTAACAAAACTTTAATAGTTTTTATGGTTTTTATTTTACTAAGAGATTCGATGAATGCTCTTTTATCTATAACATTTTTAGAATTTTCGTTTAGTCGTTTTATGGATTCTTCGTTACCAACGTTAAGAAGTGCTTGAGCAGCTAGTGGTATAAATTCTTTTGATAGAGTAATAGTCATTTTGTCTACTAATGGCCATGCCTCTTGTTTTTTCATATTCGAGTAAGTAGCTAGCGCCTGATACCGAACTGAACCTGACTCATCTTCCGTTAATTTGAGGGCTAATTCTTCAGCCTGATTGCTTTCAATATAATTTAGCGATTCTGCTGCGCCTTTTCTAAGTTTAATATCTTTAGAGGAAGAAAAGGATAAAAGTATTTCGGGCACTGAAGAGCTTTTTTGAATCTTGCAGTAAGCGATTAATGCCTGTGATCTAATCCAAGAATTTTCATTATTGTCTGATGCGATTTTTATAATTCGATCAATACTCTCTTTGACATTATTTTCAGAAAGATAGTGGAGTGCTTCTTTTTTAAGAATCCAGTCATCTTCTTCTAATTGCTGAAGATAACCTATGGTGCCTGATGGTCTGGCAGATGAATTTTCATTAGAGCATTGCAACAAAATTGTTGAAATGATTAGGAACACCCAATTGGATGCCTTTAAGATTCTGCAATGGAGATTAGATGTAGCAGATTGATTCACATTGAAATTTAGCGCTGATAAATCGGTAGATACCTGTATGGAACTCCGAGTATCAGAATTGATAATGAAGTTCCATAGGCCTGACCATAAGACCCACTCCAACTGCCATCGTTTTTATTTTGTTTTGCCACAATCTCTGCTGATATTTTTGGATACCAAGCTCTAAAATCTGCATCTCCAGACTGATACATTGATTGCACGGCATAGTAATGTGCGTAGTGGAAATGATTAGTGCTTTTAAATTTTGATTCAGGGAAAGCTTTCAGAAATGCTATGCCTCTTTGAGTAGGTTTTTGATCGCGCTGTCCGCACATGATTAGTGACATGACTCCAGCAGCAGTTCTTGCGAAATTTGGTTCGCCGCCACCAGGAGTATACTTAAATCCGCCACTACTAAGGTCTTGGCAGGAAATAACATACTCCGCTGCCTTGTCTATTGTCGCCTGAGGTACGGCGATGCCAGCCTCACTGGCTGAATTAAGGGCTACGAGTTGCATCACAGTCATTGAAAGGTCTGCGTCTCTTGGCTCTGGACTATAACGCCATCCACCTTCTCTGTTCTGTGCTCTCAAAGTGATGTCAACAGCACGAGTTAATGCTGATTTAATTCTTGGGTTTTTGCTTTGTCCCCAAGCCTCGGAAAGGGCTAGAACGGCTAAACCGTGTTCGTACATTCCTGCATGATTTCTGGGTGTTCCAAGATAACCTCTTTGGTTTTGCCCAACGTTCAAAAGGAATGAAATTGCATTTTCCATAGCTCTTCCGTACTGACCTCTTCCTGGAACATGGCCTTGTAACATAAATGCCATTAGAGTTAGTGAAGTTTCAGCTACTCTGTTTTGATCTCCTCCCCAGCTTCCATCGGCTCTCTGAAGATCATCCTTGGCGAGGTATTCCAAACCTTTGCTTATTGCAGACCTGACTTCTGGAGTCAGTCTAGCGACTCCCACACTTTGAGAAGGCGCCTCTTGAGTAAATGCATTACCCAAAGACCAAAAGCTAAAAGTCGTAAATAGTATTATAAACTTTCTCATTATTTTTGTGTGGCTATAGCTTCCAAGTAAGCTTTGACTTGTTTGCGAAATTCTGGTGGTAAATTCTTTTCATAGTTCTGAATTACAGCGCCTCTTCCTCTACGTGATCGTGTTGGGTTAGCTTGTCTGCTACGAGCAACTTTGTCCCCCTTTGCAACTGTTGAGGACGTACCTTCTGCAGAAACTTCCTCACTTGGACCCTCGGTCGCGAAAGGTGAAGGTTGACCTTGCCCTTTGCCTTTACCCTTGCCTTGACCTTGACCTTGACCTTGACCTTGACCTTGACCTTGACCTTGACCTTGACCTTGACCTTGACCTTGACCTTGACCTTGACCTTGACCTTGAC
>JACETS010000098.1 GCA_013911195.1 Verrucomicrobiales bacterium
GAAATAAGTTATGATCCTGAAGGATTGAAGCTTGAAGATGGACTCGTTGAAATCATTACACCAGAGTCCTCATCTCCAGGTGAAAGGCATGAGCATCTCGCCTCTGATGTGGGGTCAATTGCAGTTTATACATGGCAGGGCGAACCAGTTGAACCGGAGAGTGAAGTAGGTGGTGTTGGTTGGATATTGGCTATGGACTGGCTCCCTTATCAGCAGGATACATTTGTAACACCTGCATTCGCCTCTTACGTTTCGGGGCACTCGTGCTTCTCAAGAGCAGGGGCTGAAGTTCTTACAAAAATAACCGGTAGCCCTTATTTTCCTGGAGGTCTTTTCCAACACGAAGCCCCTAAAGGATCTCTTGAATTTGAGTATGGACCGAGCAAGGATCTGACGCTGGAGTGGGCAACTTATTATGATGCTTCTGATGAAGCTGGGCTTTCAAGGTTATGGGGAGGTATTCATGTAACCGTTGATGATTTACCAGGAAGAGTGATGGGGTCTAAATCAGGAATTGCTGCATATCAGCTTGCCAAGAAATATTGGGATGGAAGCATTCTAAAAGAACTTGTACCGATTTTGGTAGATGTGAAGAAAGATCCATTAGCTTTATCAATCTCTTGGGAACGCTCTATAGGATTGTTTTATAAGGTTCAGTCAACGGTAGATTTCATTTCATGGAGAGATGAAACTGAGTGGGTTCGTGCAAAAGACATTCGCGGTAGATTTGAAGACAATCAGCCATCTGTTGAAAGATCTTTCTATCGCGTAATACGCTCAATGAACCCAAATAAGTAAGTTATTTTTGTAATAAAACTAACCAATCCCATGGATATGGTTTCTTCATCCAGCTTGGAGGCTTGATAAATTCTGTGCGCCATGAGTATTTAATTTTTTGAATATTTTTAATCTTAAAATTGAAACGGTGAGCTGTAGATATGATTTCTTCTTTGAGGTAATGTTTTGTGTTAATTCCACCGCATTTAATTATTCCGCCTCTTGCGATTTTTTTTCCATTTCTGTCAGCGCAATCAAAGCCATCATGTAATATTTTTTTTTTAGATGTTACTCCACTTCTTAAGTTCCACTCAACTAAACGATTCTTCGAATACAGAGCAGATTCTAAAGAAGGTAGTACCATGGCTAAATGCCCTCCTTTTGAAATAATGCGATTTAAGTTACTCCAAATTTTCTCACGTTTCTGAATTTTTGGGGTCAAAATGACATTAACACACAATCCAAAATCAAAAGGATAATTAGACGGTAAGTCTTTCTCAATATTACATGTTTCAAAGGCTAGGCGCTTGAGTTTCTTATTATTTACTTTTGCGGTTTTGATCATTGCTTTTGAATAATCACACGCGAGGGTTTCTTTGAAGTTATCAGTTAAAAGAGGTAAGAAATTCCCTGTTCCACACCCTAAGTCTATGGCATTCTTTTCCGATCCTCCAAACTTAATTACTGATGATTTAATTTTTTCTTTGGTGTCATTTTCAAATACACTTAAAACGGTATTGCTGTAGTCATTAGCAGGTAAATCCCATTTTTTTGACTTCATGACACTAAAGATCTTATTGCTGTTTTGTTTTCAAAAAACCTTGTTCCACTAGAAACAGTGTCATTTTTTTCACCGTATCTTCATAGGCTTTACCATCACCTCTTCCATGATTAAAAAAACCATGCTTTGCTCCTTCATAAGTATGAAGTTCACATTTGATCTTTTGTTCCTGTATTACTTTTTGCAATTCTAGAACATTCTTCAATGGGACTGTAGTGTCTACAGTTCCATGAAAAATACAAGTTGGCGTTGTTGAATTACTTGCATGATGTAGAGGGGAGATGGATCTCCATTTTTTTCCAACTTTTCTATTTCCGTATCCATTCAATGAAGTGTCACAAACTGGATTAAATAAAATTAAAGCCTGTGGTTTTGATGAAATGTTTAGGTCGCCAGTTTCAAATCCTTTAATTATGCCAGTACATGCTGCTACATGTCCTCCAGCTGAACCGCCAGCGGCAACAATTTTATTTGGATCTACTCCTAATTTTTTTGAGTTTTTTCTTATCCATCTTACGGCGGATTTACCATCCTCTACACATTGAAAAGGAGTAGTTCCGTGGCTTTTTTCGGTCCGGTATTCAGCACTAATGGCTAACATTCCTTTTTTGGAAAGGTGCTCACAATGAGGGTAGAATTGTTTTGGAGTCCCTCCTACCCATCCTCCTCCGAAAAAGAAAATTATTGCTGCTTTGTTTTGATCTTCTTTTTCTCCTTTCGGTCCAAATATGTGTAGTTTGAGGTCGGTGCCTTCAACTTCTTTGAAAGTTATTTTTTTGTGTGGAACCTGAGATTTAACCAAAGATAAGCTAAATAAAAAATTACAAATAACTATAAAATTTAGAGATGATCTCATTCTTCAAATGATGAGAAGAAAAAACTCATTTAGCAAGCGTCGACTCGTCGGATGCTAGTTAGGTTTACCTATCTGATAGATTTTATTTATATTATCCTGATTAAGAGCACGGCCAAAAATTGACAACTCATCTATTCTACCCATAAAAAATCTGATTGGTGTCTTACCATTGGAATTTTTAAGGCTGGAGTTTCCAATTTCTGCATTACCAAACAGAACTTGGCTAAAACTTTTTTTGGATATTTTAGTGTTTGAAACTTGTTGAGCATTTAAATAATGAGCAACAGACTTGTCGATTGGATTGAAAACGGTTAAAAGATTTTGCCATTTGCCAAGCATGCTCCGGTCAATGATTGAGGGAGATGCAAATTTGTGATTTTGTTTTCCATTATCGCTTCTAACCGAAAAGACAAGACTACCATTCCCCTGAATATACCAGTTCATTGAGTTGTTGTTATTTTCAGTACTTGATAAGAGCGACATTGTTCTCTTAGGCAAAGTATCAAAACGGACCCAGGTGGAAAGGGTTATAGTTTGGTGGGGATCAACAGACTGAAGATGAACTCTATCGCTCGGGCTCTTGAATTCTAACGCTCCCTTTGATGGCCATCTTCCGTTGGTCCATCTGCATCCGACAATGGCTCCATGAGAAAAATGATTTTGAAAAGATACCTGATTGACGAGACTCCTCTCTCTTGGTCCCTGATCTTCGAAAGTATAAAGGGCTAAGATGTCCTGATTAGCTCTAATTTCTTCAATAACTGATTTCCATTTTTCATGACGATGTGATGAGCTTTCAAGAAATGTCTGAGCCAGTTCATTGTACGAAATGAAGGCCATTGGATTAGCTGACATTTTTTGGATTTCTGATGCTTGAATATTGATAGCTTCCCCTGATTCCAAAGACCGAAGTACTTTGTTATCTTTTGTTTTGTTAAAATTACTTTCATAGATGTCGACTAGCCCTTCGAAACAGTGGACTTCCGTTAGGTGGCCATCTTCTTCTATATTCATTCCAAATTCCGTTCCCAAATCGATTACCTCAATTTGTCTTGTAGATACACTAAATCCACATGCTTGCGGAGGTATTAAGGCCCTCATTCTTCCCTCTCTGAGTATTGCACTATTTTCTGAAGTTAATTCGAATATTGCAGGTCCCTCTAGTATAACTCTGGCGCCGGAATAAAATTCAATTGCTGCAATGCCTGATTCTAAGAGAATTTCGCCTGGATAAAGGATGCCGTTTTCTCTTGAGGGTTTAGTGCCGTTGTTAACGAAGCTAGCACCAACTGATTCCATCAAAATAGCCACACCCTCATGAGTAATGTTTTCAACTTTAGCAGGAATGTTTTGTGCCTCGAGAGTTTGAGGCGTGATTGAAAAATGCTTATTTATAACCAGTGAAATTGTTCCTATAAAAAGCAAAAATATTGCAGCCGCCGCAAGTGCTGGTTTTGGTCTCCAGCTAGGTGTAAGAATTTGTTTTGTGGTTTGACCTTTATAAAACAAGGCAGTCGATTCAGATATCTGATTAGAGATAGCTTGCTCCCCAATTTCAAGAGGTGTTCTTGCGCCAAGTTCGAATTCCATTTGAGCGCAAAGTTCGGTGTAATCTAAATAAAATTCACATGCATCAGGGTCACCTGATAGAGTTTCTTCAATGGTTCTTTTTTCCTCTTCGCTAGCAAGACCATCATGTAGCTTCGAGAGTAGTTCCTCGAGCTGGCTGAATTTCTTTTGATTATTATCGGTCATCAAGTTCTATTGACTGGTTTGCATTGAGGCTAATGTTTTTTCTATGCAAAGCATTAGATTGTGTCTTATGCGGTATAGCGTTTGAGAAATAGCTCCGACAGTTCTTCCTTGGTCAGCCGCAATTCGTTGGACTGAAGCCCCAGGCTTGTATCTTTCCTCGACAAGTTTTCTTTGTTTTTCTGAAAGTTTTTGCAGGCAACTTTTTAAAGCTTTGTTTCGATCTTTTGTGAAGTCTTGCATTAAACGATCGTCATTTCTTTCCGCGATATAATCTAGAATATCATCATCAAAAACTAACTTCTCTCTGGCCATCTTTCTTCTAAATGAGAGAACATGAAAATAAGCAATCTTACATGCCCAAGCATTAAAATTTGTGCCTTCCTCAAAAGTAGCTGCCTTTTTCCACAGAGTGATGTTTGTCTCTTGCAGTAAATCTCTGGCTCTGTTGCGATCAGGGATTAAAGTCAGCAGGTAACCGTATACTGGTCCCTGTGCCTCAGTAAGTAGACGAACAAATTCCTCTGAATCAGATTTCATTAATTATAAGTATAATAATATATGTTCATTTCTCAGAAAATCTAACTCATCTCATTTGATGTTTTTTAGATTGGATCCTTAAGGTTTCTTGATCATTATATTTATGATATGACGATAAATGTGAAAGGCTATCTTATATTTATAGGCAGCTTTCTCTTTATTGTGTCATTGATTGAATTCTCGATAGCCGATACCAAAAGTCAGACTTCAAACCATTGGGCATTTAAACCGATTCGTCATATTTCTGTTCCGGACCATGCAACGGAGGATCCAATTAGGTGGTTCGTTGAATCTAAACTTAATGATAAAGGACTTAAATATTCTCGTTCGTCGAAACGTAGGGATTGGGTTAAGAGATTATATTATAACCTTATTGGTCTTCCTCCTAGTTTTGATGATTTGCAGGGTCACATCAAAGATTCCAGACAGGACCGTGAAATTGCTAAACTCATTGTTAATAATTTATTAGAGTCGCCAAGGTATGGGGAGCATTGGGCCCGTCATTGGCTCGATGTGGCCAGGTACTCTGATACGAAGGGTTATGCCTATGCCTCTGAGGAGTTTAACTTTCCTCACGCTTGGGTTTATCGAGATTGGGTTATCAAAGCGTTCAATAATGATCTTTCCTATAAAAGTTTTGTAAAGATGCAGTTGGCTGCTGACCTAATGCTAGCTCAAGGGCTTTGTGATAAAACTGATTTAGCGGCGATGGGATTCCTTACTCTGGGTAGAAGATTTATTAGTGTTGAGCCTGATATTATTGATGATCGGATTGATGTCGTGACTCGTGGTTTAATGGGTTTAACCGTCGCATGTTCTCGATGTCATGATCACAAGTTCGATCCAATCCCGGCGATGGATTATTATGCACTATATGGAATTTTCAAAAGTTCACGTGAAGAACTGGTAGCTTTGGATGATAGGGACTCTGAGGCCAAATCAGAGTTGATCAAAAAAAAGAAGTCATTGGCTCAAGATTTTGAAAATAAGGCTCTAGAACTAGAATCACGATTTCTTTCTCGAAGCGCAGAATACATGATGGCGACTCTAAATATTGAAAAAGTTCCTCCTCCTGATTTTGCAGAAATTATTGAAAAAGATGACTTAAACCCTGCCCAAATACGTCGATGGTACGAATATTTAATCCAATCAGATCGCCTATTAGATCCGGTTTTTAAGCCATGGCTTGAATTAGCCAAGTTGAATGAAAAAACATTCGGAAAACAGGCAAAAAAAATTCTTGGTCAAATGGCTGGAGTTAATGATCTCGTAATTAAGAGGTTAATTAAAGGCTCCCTTACTGGTATGTCGGATGTGGCAAACTTGTACAGTGAGCTTTTTCAAGAGGCGGCAAAAACCAAAGAGACCTCAACTAATCACCTGCAATTAGTAAATGTTATTTCTGGTGAAGGCTCACCAATTCGAGTTCCAAGAGACTATGTTCACGATGTTGAATGGTTGTTCGACAATGCATCTAATAATCATTTAAAGAAAAAGTTAGCGGAGATAGAACGTGCAATTATCAATCTTGGAGATAAGGCTCCACACTCTTTAATCTTGGTTGATCGCTCTGTTCCTCAAAATGTGAATGTTTTAAATCGAGGTGATTATTCCAACCAAGGTAAGCATGTGGAACGTGGTTACTTATCGATGTTTGATCGTAGAGGTGATAAAAAATTTAAAAATGGTTCGGGTCGCCTAGAGTTGGCTGAAAGAATTGTATCAAGAGATAACCCTTTAACCGCTAGAGTGTTGGTTAATCGAATTTGGAAATCCCATTTTGGTGAAGGGTTGGTTAAAACTGAGAGCGATTTTGGTCTAAGAAGTAGTGAGCCAACCCATCCTGATCTGATTGATTTTTTAGCGAGCCAATTGATTGATTCTAATTGGTCAATTAAACACCTTCAGAAAATTATTGCGACTTCATCTGTCTACAGAACAGAATCGTCTTCTTTGCCTTCCAACGATCCAGAAAATCAATTTCTTTCTGTTTATCCGAGGGCTCGTTTGGGTTTTGAAGCTATGAGAGATACGATGTTATCTATTTCAGGTGAATTAGATTTAAAAGTAGGAGGGCCGCCTGAAGATATGTTTGGTGTAGGTAATTCTCTGAGGCGTAGTGTTTATGGTAAGATTGATAGGCAGTATCTTCCGTCAGTATTAAATGTTTTTGATTTTGCTAATCCTGAAATGCATGCGCCTCGAAGGTATCGAACTAATGTCCCTCAACAGGCATTATTTTTGATGAATTCAAAGTTCACTATTGATCGCGCAAAAGCACTTTCTCGTAGGGTTCATGAGAACCATTCAGGATCGAATATCGAAGATAAAATTAATACTTTTTATAAATATGCTTATGGAAGAAATTCAAATTCTGAGGAGATGAGACAATCAATAAATTTCCTTCAAAATTCATTAAATCATGAGAAAAAAAATGAAGATTTAGCAAAAACTTGGACCTATGGATACGGTAAATTTGATGAGAATTTAGGTAAGGTTTTAAATTATCAATCACTGCCTTCTTTTAATGATTTTGCATGGGGTGGCGGTGTAAAATGGCCAGATGCTAAACTGGGTTGGCTTCGTTTAACTGCTGAAGGTGGGCATGTGGGAAATAGCACCAAACATGCGGCGATAAGGCGATGGATATCACCGATCACGGCGACTATTAATATTAAAGGTTCTATATCAAAAGTCGAGTCATGTGGGGATGGTATTAGAGCTTGGATATCAAGTGACAGAAAAGGAAAAGTAGCCAAATGGGAAATTGAATTTGATAACACCCAATCTGCTGTGATAGATCAGCTAAAGGTTGAAAAAGGCGAGGTCATTGATTTTGTGGTTGATTGTGGACAATCAGAAAATTTTTCATGTGATGGATTCTTATGGGCTCCAGAGATATCAATCCTAAACAAAGAAAAAAGCTGGTCAGCATCGAAGCATTTTTCAGGAGATCATGATAACAATGTTTATTTAAATCCTTGGCAGCGGTTTGCTCAGGCTTTGTTAATTTCAAATGAAGTGATGTTCTTAGATTGAACTATTTATGGATACGAATTCATCATCATTTGATTTTAGTAGGCGTAAGTTTCTTCATCGCTGCGGTATGGGAATGGGTGCTCTAGGGCTTGAGGGAATTCTGCAAGCAGATTCAGTGGTGAATCCCGTGAGAAATCATTTCCCGATTAGAGCGAGGAGAGTTATTCATTTTTTTTTAAACGGTGGTCCATCACATGTGGACACTTTTGACCCGAAACCATCACTAGAGAAATATGCCGAAAAGGAACTCCCTTTCGGGAAGCTCAGAACGGAACGTAAAACTGGTGCAGCTTTTCCTTCACCATTTGAATTTAAAAAGTATGGGAAAAGTGGGTTAGAATTCAGTAGCCTTTTCCCTAAAATTGCAAAGTTTGCAGACGATATAGCAGTTATTAGGTCGATGAAAGCTGAACTGCCTAATCATGAACCTTCTCTAATGCTGATGAATTGTGGAGATTCAATTCTTAGTCGTCCCAGCGTCGGGTCTTGGGTCACTTATGGTTTGGGTTCAGAAAATAAAAATTTACCATCCTTTGTTGCGATGAGCCCTGGAGGATATCCAATCAAAGGAGCGCAAAATTGGCAGTCAGGATTCTTACCGGGAATTTACCAAGCCACCTTTATTGATAGCAACCATGCTCAGGTTGATAAATTAATTGAAAACATTAAGCCATTAGGACAAGGGCTGAAATCACAGAGGGAGCAATTAAATTTCCTAAATTTTCTCAATTCAAATCATTTGAAATCAAGAAGTCAGGATAAATTACTGAATGCGAGAATTCAAAATTTTGAGTTAGCATATCGCATGCAGATGGATGCTACTGATGCTTTTGATTTGGAGCGTGAACCAAAGTACCTGAGAGATCTATATGGTAGACATGTTCATGGAAGGCAAACTCTTATAGCGCGACGACTTTTAGAGAGGGGAGTTCGATATGTTCAGTTATGGCATGGAGCCGGTCAGCCATGGGATAACCATGACAATATAAAAGAAAATCATTCGAAGTTGGCATCTCAATTAGATGCTCCCGTTGCAGCGCTTCTGCAGGATTTAAAACAAAGGGGAATGCTGGATGATACCCTTGTAATTTTTGGAGGAGAATTTGGTAGAACTCCGACTGTAGAACTTACAGGAGGAGGTAAATCTAAACTTGGAAGAGACCATAATCCTTATGGTTTTAGTGTTTGGTTGGCTGGGGGCGGCATTAAAGGTGGTACCGTGTATGGTGCGACTGATGAATTTGGTTTCGAAGCTGTTGAAAATCCGGTTTCTGCACACGATCTTCATGCCACCATATTAAGTTTACTGGGATTTGATCACGAAAGCTTTACATACAGATACTCCGGTAGGGATTTTAGACTTACTGATGTATCAGGAGAAGTCATAAAAGATATTATTGCTTAATTGAACTATTACTGAATTGTTCAAAAAATTAATTCTTAAGCTTAAATCTGAAGACTCTTGGATTATCAAGATGACCTGTAACATAAAGATATTTTTCCTCATTATCAAAAGCACAGTTTGTAGC
>JACETS010000099.1 GCA_013911195.1 Verrucomicrobiales bacterium
GTCTTTAAAGTAAACATTGGTCAATTCTATTGGTGTTGCTGATCTATTTAGGAATTCAATAAATTCGTAATCATCTCTATCTTTTGAAACGTTTATTTCATTGATTTCCTCTGGATTTGCCGGGTGATAATGGAATTCTGAAATAGAAAGATTGTTGGCATTAGCTTTAACCGAACCAATAGAAAAGTAAGCTTCATTTAATGCGCTCCATTCTCTTGTTGATGGGTTGTAAGCTCTAGCTTTTACAAGTGCAGGCTCAGATAAGGTAATTGCTTCAGTAACTCTACTTCCCTTGCTTGAGTCAACTTCACCTCTTAAAAATAGGTCAAAACTAATGTCTGAGCTTGCTGGTGAAGAGTTATGAATTTCTACTGCAACATGATTTATTCCATTGATAAAATTTGAACTGGGGATTTGGTATTCATAATACTTTCTCTCATTAGGAGTGCCAGAAGTTGCATAAGTATCGAATTTTGCATCAATAGGTAGATTATTTGTTCTAATTAATTCTTTTCCATTGGCATAAACGGCTGCTCCATCGTCATATTTGAGCCGGATTAAGAAATATGAATAAGCGCTTGGTTTACTGAGCTCTACAGTGGTTCTGAAATATGTAGTAGCGTTCCTTTGTATTCCAGGCGCTGGATCAGAATCCACAAAATTGACGAGGGTAGCCTCATCCCCCTCTTTATATCCATGTTCTGAGGGGCCTGATAACCATTCGGAATCATCAAAGTCCTGAGTAAACCAAGATGTGCCAGGATCGGTCCCGTTATCGAGATATTTCCACTCATATCCTGTGCTAATAAAATCTTTCGGAATGGGAGCCTCATCTGAGAAGGATGCTGAAATTGATGTTGGGTTAATATTGCCTCCTGATAATCTTGGGTCACTTCCATCCAGAGTGTATCTTATTTGGATGGTATTTGTGCTCATTGTAATTCCTCCACCTTTAGGTATAGATCCACCGTGCTGACTGAAGACTGGAGCGATTAGATCTGGATACATTCCCGCGGATCTGAATCGTGCCAACATGTTTGCAGGAAGTTTTGGGAGTTGGTTGTTTAGTAAGTTATTTTGATAGGCCTCCCAAGATGTGGGGGAGTGATTGCTTCTTCCGCCCCTTACATTAGTCCATCGTGCTGCCTCTGCTAGGAAAGGGACTTTAACTTCATCTACTCTTTTTTGTAACCTCGATGTTAATCGCTGGGCAGTCATTGCTCCATTGTTAAAGTAGTGTTTGTGAATTCGGTCAGCGAGTAATACTTTAAAATCAGGATCTCCTTCTCTTTTTAAGCGAGTCATTGCGTTTAAAGGACCATTGTGGGTGACTTGATGATTTGGAGGCCTTAGGTAACCATCTGCATCCTTAATAAAAAATTTAAAAGGAACATCCAAAGGGACAGATCCGACGCTTCTAAATTCAGATTCTGAATTACCGGATGTCCACAGTAACATGAAATCTATCATATTTGGAATGTCCATATGGTTGGAAGCTGCTGAAAAAGGAGAGTTTCCATTAATTAAATTTCTTGTTTCTCTCCAATATTGGCCATCACCATCAAAGACAACACCTTGGAGAAATTCATTTCCTGTATTATTCGCATTAATAGCCTCATAGTCCTCTTTTGTTCCTCCAAAATATTCTGAGGCCATTGCTGCATTCCACCTTTCTCGTAAATGGTACATGCCCCAGTATTGACTATTGAGGTAAACATGAACGAATCTTCCGTGAGGGGCAATGTTCCCCATTTCAAGCATACTATCGTCTGTAAATCGGTTGGACATGTAGGCGCCCCTATCGATCATATCATGTGAACCAGATCTAAGATTGATACTGTCGAATTCTTGAGCTGGGGGGGTATCGTATTCGAATCCATCAAAGATGGGGTATCTAAGTTTGGTTGCTCCATATTCCCCTCTGAAATAGATTCTGAAAGATTTTTTTGAGAAGTTTGTGAAATAGCCTCCAAAGTGAGTAACTCCTGCGTTTTCTTGGAATCCCTTTTTCCCATCAGGAAAGATCATTTCAATTGATAAAAGCTTTTCTTCTTCTGTGTTGAGCCGATTAGGTTCTGCCAAAGAAAGCGATATAGTAGGAAGACCTTTTAATGCATCAATCATTAAAGGTTTGTATCTAGCGTTTTCAGTTATGCTACTACTCATTGTTCTTTGTTTGACTACATCTTCAGTAAAAACATAAGTATGTGTATCAATGTTAGTTGATGAGAAATTTGGTTTGTATGCTATTGCTCTGACTACTGTTGTTTGATCAATTGTTATTGGTGCAGAGTATATCTCTCCAGTGGATTCAGACGGAGGGGTTCCATCTAATGTGTATCTGATCTCAGCTCCTTCGGTGGCACTTGTTATTTCAAGCTCAAAAGGATCCTCATAAAATCCTCTGTTGGTACTAAATTTGGTGTCTTTTACCAGTCCTTTGATGATTTTTTTATTTAGTTCACCGGGAGAGGGGATCAAAAAATAACCTAATTCAGGCTTGTCGATGTTTGTTTTCTTTGCCTCTATTGCTGGGGAGATTAAAAAGTCAGAGCTGTTCGTTGATCCATTCAAGCCGTGTATAGCAAGAAGGTTTGTACCATTGTTTAAAGGTGCTGATATAAGGTATTCAAAAAAGCTTATTGCGTCGTTTTCGTTTGACCTATTAGATGTAGATCTAGAATTCCACTCTGGATTATCAGGGGCGCTCTCAGAGTGTATCTGTTTACCATTGAGGTAAGCAATGAAGCCATCTTCCCATTTCATTTTAAGTGATAATTCACTAATGCCTCTAGGGTCATCAATATTGAAGGGTATTCTTATATAAATTGATGAATTTTTTCCGCGCATTGAAGTGTTTACATCACCACCTTCGCCTATGTGTGGTATGTATTTGGAAGTGTTATCGTAACCGATGCCAGTGTTTCCAGCATTCCAATCTGAGTCATCAAATGAATCACTATTCCAATTTGTGATGGTAGAATCAGGAACTTTCCATTTTGCTTGGCTTCCTTCTTTTAAAAGAGAAATGTTTTGAGGTTCTCCGTAACCTTCTCCAAATGAAACATCCTCGAATTGCTCAGAGTAATTTGAAAACTCGCTTGCTATTGTGAGGCCGTCAGGCATTACCAACGCCAAGTAACCTCCTGATGCATTAAGTCTGAAATTGGTATGGAGCTCACTTTGTGGATCTTTTTTATCTTTACCTGAGGCAAAGATAAGAAGATATCCCTCGTCGTTAAAATTGGCAGGAGGAATTGTCCATTTAGTTAAATTTTGAGGATCATCTGTTAGATGGTATCCACCTAAATTACCTTCTTCGCTATTTGAGTTCCAGAGCTCAATCCAGTCACTGTTGTCCTCATCCTCATCAAGAATACCCTTATTGTTATTCGCAAGAAATTCACTTATCGAAGCACTGCTTACAGTATCAGATGATAAGATGCCTTTGCCTATAAATAAGCATAATATGATGCTGGCAATAGTCTTTGCTTTAATAAAATAATCCATTACTTGAATTATAAAATTACCAGCCTGCCCCTTTAACTTTTGTCTGAACTCTGCAGATATACATATCAGCCGTTAAGTATAGCACTGAGCCATCGTTGCCCCAACCGCAGTTGGCTGTTTTTTCACCGCTACTAATTCTTCCTAAAAGTTTACCTTCAGGATTGAATACCAAAACTCCACCCGGACCAGTTGCCCAGACATTTCCTTTATTATCAACTTTAAGACCATCTGGTAGTCCGGGCAAATTTCCAACATCTTTTGTAGCGTCGTAAAATAATTCGCCCTTACTTAGTGTTCCGTCCTTATTGACCGAAAACTTTTTCCATATTGCTGACTTAGGATCAGACTGTGCAACATAGAGGGTTTTTTCGTCAGGCGAAAATGCTATCCCGTTAGGTCGAGTCATTTCTTTTGTTAAAAGTGTTAGTTCCCCAGACTTTGATAATCTATAAACTCCACAAAAATCTAATTCTCTTCTAGGGTCATTATATCTTTTTGGTAGTCCGTAGGGAGGATCTGTGAAGTATAGATCTCCGTTTGAGTGATAGCATGCATCGTTAGGGCTGTTTAGTCTTTTCCCTTGGTAGTTGTTAACAAGAGTCATTTTTCCTCCTTTTTTACTCATTACTGAGATTCTTCGATCTCCGTGTTCGCACGAAACTAGTCTCCCTTTTGAATCCAAGATTAGACCATTGCTCCCAGGTTCGTTACCGTAGTCTGTAGCTCCAGTGTATCCAGATGGTTTGAGAAACAAATCAACACCAACGCCTTCTTTCCATTTCATAACTGAGTTTCGTGGGATGTCAGAAAACAAAAGATGGCCACCTTCATCGTCATTTATCCATACTGGACCTTCGGCCCAGATAAAACCATCCGCTAAGACCTCTATTTTTGCATTTTCATCGATGAGCTCATTGATCTCAGGTGATAATCTTAATATTTCTCCAATCGAAGGAAAGTTTTTTGTATCTATTGTGCTTATAGCTGGGGTTGAGGCGGATTGTGAGAATAAAGAGGAGGTACCTATTATAAGCCACCATAAGAATATCTGAGTTTTCATGTTTTTTATATTAGGCCTTTAGATGAGTTCTTAAAAGCAAAACTATACTTTTTACTCAATTGAAGGTTTTAATGTAAAAACTGATTTAAAATTCGAAGGTTATAAATAAACATGTATGGTTGATTCTTTCATTTCATAAATGGATAAGAAAAAAAAATCGGGCAAAAGTTTTGAAAAACTGGCCATTGGCGAATCTGGCCAAAGGACACCTAATTACCCTTCAAAATCAAGGGGTGGAGCAAAGCTGTTTTCATTATTTTTCTCTCTTTTGTTAAATGCAGGAATATTATTGGTTTTAATGCTAATTAGTATCTCGGTTTTTAGGCAGGAAGTGGTAGAATTGGTTTTTGAGTCAGGTTCAAATGAGACCAAATTCGAAAATAATAAAAAGAGTTTTCAGATCTCAAAGAAACAAAAGCCTCAGCCTGCTAATGCATCAGCAGCGTCTCCAGTTATTTCTGCTGTTAATTTTTCAAATAATGCAGTGTTTGCCATTGAAGATAATGGAGCTTTGCAAAATTTTGGTATTGGTGATGGCTGGGGTAAAGGTGCGGATTTTGGATCAGGTCAAAAAGGAGGCAGTGTTGGTTTTTTCGGATCTAGATCAGTTGCAGAAAGAGTTGTGTTTGCTGTCGATGTTTCTGGTTCTTTATCGAAAATGCAATTTAGCATGATCAAGCGAGAATTGATTAAATCGCTCGACAGGCTTGCTTCATCAGTAGAATATCAAGTCATTTTCTTTTCTGGCCCCGCTTGGTTTGCAGAAGATGAACAAAGTGTAAAAAGCAGGACTCATACTGTTGTTCACGATGGTAAAGAATACATTTGGAATACTCAGGGTGGCGCCAGCAGATATTATATAGAATCCAGAGAAGATTTGTATTCTTCATACTGGATTAGAGCGAGTCAGAGAAACATTAGAAAAACCATTAGTAGGGTTGAGTTAGTAAAGAAGTCTTTTGGGACTGATTGGAGGCACCCTTTGAAAATGGCTTTAAATATGAATCCTTCCCCAGATGTAGTTTATTTTCTTACTGATGGAGTTGTAGGTAATGGTCAGCAAGCAGTCGACGAGGTGATTAAAATTAATAAAAGGGGGCCTAGAGCCAAAATATTCACAATCTCAATGATGCAACCGAAAGCAGAAGATCTATTAAAAGATTTAGCGGATCGCTCCGGTGGTGATTTTTCTATAGTCCTTCAGAATGGTGAAGTTGAGAAAATGACAAATAAAAAGTAACAATCGACAAAAAGTTACGACTTTTGATCATCCTCTCTAGTGGATTTTATATATATCTCCCTCAGTTGTTTGAAATCGACTGAAGAGGGGCTAGCTGACATTATATCGATACCTCTATTGTTTTTCGGAAAGGCAATTACTTCCCTGATGCTTTCCTCGCCAGCGATTAGCATAACTAATCTGTCAAAGCCAAGTGCAACTCCTCCATGGGGTGGAGCACCAAAGCTAAATGCGTCAAGTAGGTGGCCAAATTCTTCTGATGCCTGTTGTTCGTTAATGCCTAATGCTGAAAACATTTTGCTTTGAAGTGAGCTTTCATGGATTCTTATTGATCCCCCACCTATCTCGTTGCCATTTAAAACAATATCATAGGCTTCTGCACGAATGTCTCCAAACTTTGACTCATCATCAAGAAGGTGTTCATCCTCTTTTTTTGGTCTGGTGAAAGGGTGGTGTACAGCGTTCCACTTATCAGTTTCCTTGTCTTTTGCCAACAGGGGAAAGTCTGTTACCCAAAGGAAGTTAAGTGCGGAGCTTTCTTTTGTGAGACCTAGATACTGTGAGCACTCAAGGCGTATTCTACCAAGGACTTCACATACTGTTAACCAATCCCCTGCACCAAATAAAATGAGATCACCCTCTTCAATTGACATTGCTTCTGAGAGTGCCTCTTTTTCTTTATCTGAAAAGAATTTTACTATTGGAGATTTCCATTCACCATCCTCAACTTTAATAAATGCCAAGCCTTTAGCTCCGTGAAGTTGAGCTGTTTCTGTTAGATGATTCATCTGGCCTGTTGTGACACAGGCAAAGTTTTTTGCATTGATGGCTTTTACGACTCCTCCATCTTTAATTGCTCCACTGAAAACTTTGAATTCACTATCTGAGAAGGTTTCACAAAGGTCTACAAGTTCAATTCCAAATCTGGTATCTGGTTTGTCACTTCCGAACTTATTCATTGCCTCATCATATGTCATTCTTTGAAATGGCAAATTAATTGAGGTGTCGATGGCTTCGATGAAACATCTTTTTAGAAGCCCTTCAATTAAGCTGATAATGTCTTCAGTCGTAACAAATGAGGCTTCAATATCGACTTGTGTGAATTCAGGTTGACGGTCTGCTCTAAGGTCTTCGTCTCTAAAGCATCTTGCAATTTGGAAATATTTTTCAACACCTGCTACTTGGAGAAGTTGTTTGTATTGTTGGGGGGCTTGAGGAAGTGCATAGAACTTACCTGGATTCAACCTTGAGGGGACAAGAAAATCTCTCGCACCTTCGGGTGTGCTTTTACTTAAGATAGGTGTTTCGATTTCAAGATATCCACCTTCATCAAGAAAATCTCTACATGATTTTGCGACCCTATGTCGAATTTGAAGATTACGGGCCATTCTTTCTCTTCTTAAATCTAGGTATCTGTACTTGAGCCTGATGTCTTCATTTGAGAGTTCTTTGTCGAGTTGGAATGGTAAAACTTCGGACTTATTTATAATTTCTAAAGAACTAGCGACAAGTTCAATCTCACCAGTCTGGATGTTAGGGTTGACCGTCGATTGGCCTTCTATCTCAGGTCTTTCTGAAACAGTTCCAGTGACCCTGACGATATCTTCCTGCCTTAAGCTGTGAGAATGTTTGGCAGCTTCAGCATCTTCCTCACTTCTAAAAACAGCCTGTGTTATACCTTCTCTATCTCTGACATCAATAAAAATAACACCGTGATGATCCCTCTTAGTATTAACCCAACCTATGATTGTGGCTGTTTGGCCAATGTGTTCTTTTCGTAATTCGTTGCAATTGTGGGTTCGCATTTTGGATGGTTTTTTAGGTTTAGGAAATTAAGGGTGGATCAAAAGGGGAGTTTTTTATTGCTTCAACAGTGTTGGGAATTTCTTCAACATTAATTTCGCTTTCGGTTTTGTTTGATAGATCTTTAACCTTAACTTTCGGGTACTCTCTACCAACAATAATAGCCGTTCTGGCTTTCAGGTTTTCTGCACTGCTAAACTGTTTAGCGATCTTTGTTTCAGATAGAGAATGAATGGTTTTATGGCCTTCATTACGGAGTTTTTGAATAATTTCGATCGCCTCAATCCTTTTTGACTCGTCAGCAATTATGACATACACATCAGCAGCGTCATGTACTGCTAAGTAATTCATTAATTGGGAATTTGCACTTTTAGTGCTTTTGATAAGGTCGCCAATGACAACGTCACCCATAGCAAATCCACAAGCAGGTATATCTGTAGTCCCATCGCTGATAACAGAACACAATTTATCATATCGACCACCTCCAGCCACAGCTCTCATGTTCTTTTTGGTGTCAAATACTTCAAAAACTGTACCTGTGTAATAGGCTAACCCTCTAACTACATTCAGATCGATTTTAATAAAGTCTGACAACCCGCGAGCTTCTAGGTTATTTAGAATATGATGGAAATGGGTTTTTTCGTGGCTAGAATTAATAAAGTTATTTACAGCTTCTAATGAAGTTCCTAAACCCTCAAGATCGTGTTGTGTCTTTTCAACTTTTTGTCTTTCAAGTTTGTCTATTGTTTGAAGAAACTTTTCATGAGAAGACTCATTTATTAATTCTGAATTTAGAAAATCTAACCAAACCTTGCGGTCGCTTAGTCTTATAACAAAATCATTATTATCAAAACTCATTGAACGCATAATATCTATAGCAAATGAAATAATTTCAGCATCTGCCTCTATAGATTTTTCGCCTAGTATGTCAGTATTGAGTTGATAGAATTCTCTAGTTCTTCCTTTTTGAGGTTTTTCATATCGGAAAAATTGTCCTATCCCATACCACCTTAAAGGTTTTTTGTAATCTCTTTGTCTAGCGACTGCCATTCTAGCTAGAGTAGGGGTGAGTTCAGGCCTCATGGCCACTGATCTTTCTCCTCGATCCTCAAAATGAAATAATTGAGTTAATATTTCTTCACCGCTCTTTTTTTTATATAATTCTGCAGGTTCAAGTATTGGACCATCGTATTCATGAAAGCCATAAATCGCGGAAACTTCTCTCCATTTAGAAAAGATATAATTTCTTATTGCGCAATCTTCAGGGAAAAAGTCCCTGAAACCTGGCAATTTCTGTATATTTTCAGCCATTTCTTGATCTGTAGCCGTCAAAGTTGGATGATAAGCGACGAAATTCAACTGTTTTGAGAAATGAGTCCATTAGAGCAAACTGCTTTTTATATGCCTTATGCTTAGTAAACTAAGGTTAAGTAATACAAATTGGATTAATATGATACTTAATGCCTTAGTGAGATTTTTACTCTAATATAGTAGGTTCAAAAGTACTAAGTGGCTTTAGATGATTTTACAATGAGGCCCTTATTAAAGCAAGTTGATACACTTACTTGATACACTTTTTCGTAGTTTCTGCATTCAGAAGCACATGTTCCATTTCAAAAGCTTCATTA